>NZ_AHBC01000018.1:0-11440 GCF_000236625.2 Halomonas sp. GFAJ-1 | reverse complement strand
AGGCGGTGTCGGCCCGCTCAATACACTCGACTTGCAGGTCTGGCTGCGCCAGCGCGCGCTCAAGCACCCAGCGGATAGCGCGGTCATCGTCGACAATGACCACCCGTGCAACATCGGTACGTGTCGCCTCAGTCATGACGCTTCTCCGGTGAAATTAATAACCAATGGAATCAGTAAACGAAATTCGGTGTGGCTGGGTCGTGAATCGCATTCGATCAACCCTTGATGTTGGTGCAAAATTGACTGAGCAATGGATAGCCCCAGGCCGCTGCCTTCAGCGCGCCCAGAAACCATGGGGTAGAAGAGCGTTTCGCGTAATGCATCAGGAATACCAGGGCCGTTATCAATCACGCCTACTTCGCTCACTAACCGGTGGCGCTCGGCCCCCAGGGTAAACTGGCGCTTGGCACGGGTACGCAGGATGAGTTCTGGCGCGGGGGTGCCTGCATCGCTCATGGCCTGAACCGCGTTGCGGGCGACGTTAAGCACCGCCTGAATCATCTGCGACTCATCGCCAGAAAGGTCAGGCAGGCTAGGGTCATAGTCGCGGGTGACCGCTACGTGAGGGTGCTCGGCGATGAGCAGCGCCCGCACCCGCTCCAGCACTTTATGAATATTGACCGGCTCATGTTTCACGATGCGGTTGGGGCCAAGCATGGAGTCCACTAGGTCACGTAGGCGGTCCACCTCTTCGACGATGATATGGGTAAATTCACGCAGCGCTGGGTCGTCTAAATCTCGCTCCAGCAGCTGTGCTGCTCCACGAATCCCCCCTAGTGGGTTTTTAACTTCATGGGCCAAGCCGCGGGCTAAAATTTTGATGGTTTCCTGGCGGGTGGTTAACGCTTCTTCCCGGGAAATTTGCATCAGGCGGTCGCGGGGTTCTACTTCTAACAGCAGCTCATCTTCTGAAAGGGGGGTAACGGTGTAATCCACCGTGAGGGGCTCGCTATTTAGCGGCGTAATGCGCGCCTCACGCTGGGTAAAGGGGTGAAACGCATCCCGGGCTTTGGCCAGCACGTCATCAATGCTATCGCCACTGCCCAGCAGGGTATCCAGACTGATATTCTGTACACGGCTTAGGCTAACGGCCAGTAATGCTTCAGCAGCAGGATTCATCCAGCGAACGCGTAGCTCGCCATCCAGCAACAGTACCGCCGTTGTGAGATGTTCTAACAAACGTTGATACATGGCATACCCTGACTAAGTGAGCTGACGTAATACGCTAAAACAGTGTGCTGAGAATCTTCTTTCGGGCATACGCATGATTCAGCATATAAAGGCGCGCTGCCGATTGTGCAGGAAGAACTGCAAAAAGCACGCCAACTATCGGCAAGCGCCGAGTTGCACGGCTTGAGGGCATCGTTTCCCAACATGGCGAGACGTTCTAGCGCAATGTAGCGGTTTCTTCGCGATGTCAATGCACCACTATAGTGCATAGCTACTCGTCAGTAACGGTAATGCTCACCGGATCAGTGCGGTGCTGCACCCGGCCGCTGCTATCGAGCAACTCAGCCTGAAGCCGGTGCTGGCCCTGGGACAGGCCCGTCAACCAAAATGCATCGCTATTCAGCGCTGTCTGGCTAAGCTCACCGTTCACCAATAGCTGAACTTTGTGATCTTCCCGCAGCGGGGGTGACACGTGCAGCTCGACGGCGGTCATGCCATCGCGAATAGCTGCCCCACCCTGGGGCGCGCTAATCACAAAGCGGTCGTAAGGCATAAAGGGCTGCCCAGGGCTACCCTGGCGACGCGGCGCCGATGGGGCAGCGCGGGGAGACGTGGAAACGCTCGGCAGCGGTGCTAACGTCAGCGCTTCGCCGCCGCGCTCCGGGTTATCGGTAAAGGTGACCCTGCCCTGCTCATCCAGCACTCGGTAAACCGTTTGTGCTTGCGCAGCGCTTACCCACATGCACAGCACGAGCAAAGCGCCTGTGAATAAACTCTTTTTTGCCTCAAAACGCCGCCCAAACGCCATCGCGCCCCATCCTTTACAGTGTTTGTACCAATAAAAAACCCCGCCGAGGCGGGGTTTCAGTGCTTATTACAGTGCTGATAGAAGTACTGATAGAAGTACTGATAACAGTACTTACTACTGTACTTGTTAGCGCACTTACTTCGCTACTGACAACCACCGCCGGGGTGATAGTAGCAGCTAGGTATTAATAACGCTGATTAGCAGCTGTAGTACATGTCGAACTCAATGGGGTGAGTCGTCATGCGGATACGCTCAACGTCTTCCATCTTCAGTTCGATGTAGGCGTCGATCATTTCGTCGGTGAACACGCCACCTTCGGTTAGGAACGCGCGGTCAACATCGAGTGCTTCCAGCGCTTGATCCAGGCTGTTTGCAACGGTCGGCACTGACTTGCCTTCTTCTGGCGGCAGGTCGTACAGATTCTTATCCATCGCATCGCCAGGATGGATCTTGTTCTTGATACCGTCGATACCGGCCATCAGCATGGCGGCAAACGCCAAGTAGGGGTTGGCCGTCGGATCAGGGAAGCGCGTTTCGACACGCTTGCCTTTCGGGCTAGCCGTGTACGGAATACGGATAGAAGCAGAACGGTTGCGGGCACTGTAGGCCAGCATTACCGGCGCTTCAAAACCAGGTACCAAACGCTTGTAAGAGTTAGTCGACGCGTTAGTGAAGGCGTTCAGAGCGCGGGCGTGCTTGATGATGCCGCCAATGTAGTAAAGCGCCATTTCAGACAGGCCAGCGTACTCGTCACCGGCGAACTGGTTCTGACCATCTTTCCAGAAGGACTGGTGGATGTGCATACCTGAACCGTTATCGCCCACCAGCGGCTTCGGCATAAAGGTAGCCGTTTTGCCGTAAGCGTGAGCCACATTGTGGATCACGTACTTCATTTCCTGAACTTCGTCAGCCTTCTTCACCAGCGTGTTGAACTTAACGCCGATTTCGTTCTGACCCGCGTTGGCAACCTCGTGGTGATGAACTTCCACGGTCTGGCCAATCGCTTCCAGGGTGTTACACATAGCACCACGAATATCATGGAAGCTGTCTACCGGAGGAACCGGGAAGTAACCGCCTTTCAAGCGTGGACGGTGCCCCAAGTTGCCGCCTTCAACAACGTTGTCGGTAGCCCAGGCGCCTTCGTCAGAGGTGATTTTGTACATAGAGCCCTGGATATCGGACTTCCAGTGCACTTCATCAAAAATAAAGAATTCAGGCTCAGGACCAAAGAAAGCCGTATCACCCAGGCCGGTAGACTGCAGGTAGGCTTCTGCACGCTTAGCGATAGAACGTGGGTCGCGGTCGTAGCCCTGCATAGTAGCCGGCTCGATAATGTCGCAACGCAGAATCAAGGTAGCGTCTTCGGTGAAGGGGTCCAGGAAACCAGTACCGTCTTCTGGGCGCAGAATCATGTCGGATTCATTGATGCCCTTCCAGCCGTTGATGGAAGAACCATCAAACATCTGGCCGTTTTCAAAAAACTCCTCGTTCACATCCCGAGCAGGAACAGTAACGTGCTGCTCTTTACCGCGGGTGTCGGTGAAACGCAGGTCTACCCACTTAACATCATGTTCTTCAATTAGCGCGAGAGTCTTGGCTGACATAGTGTCCTCCGGTATGAGCGTGGCTTAAAGCGTAAAACAGAAAGCTATCGATAAAAATGTTATTCGACAAAACATTCAACACGCTAAGGGCATGTGTCACGTTTGTCATTCTGCTTCGCTCAACGTTTGTCTGGCGATAAAGAGCAAAACGTCCAGCGTTATTCCAAACCGGCTATCGTTGTAGCACGCCACAGGGCTTCTGCCTACGACACGCTAGCCGCTAAACAACTGTTTCCAAAATATAAAGCATAGAGCATGCCAACTTTGCACCAATATGGCATTAAAAAATAGCAAGCCATTGTATTTATTAATTTAAAACTTCTTTAACCATGCCTCTTCATGTGGCATGACGCCTATAAGAGCAGCCCTGCCTTGCCATCAATCCAGAAAAGTGCACCAAAAGCACACAATCAAGCACCAATTTGCATCAAAGTGGTGCATGAAAAAACCATAACCCTCATTTTTATTAAGCAACTTTAGCTTGCTACTTAAAGAAACCAAGAACTACAATAAATTACAATTCAATAGGTTTTATAACATGGGAAGCCGCCTTCATGGGTACGGTCTGCTTTATTATTGACGCGCTGGTAACGGGTGCCCGCTTACCACGCCACCTCCACTCCATTCGGCAGTCCGGCCATTCAGACCATCTAGTACCCATTATTGTCACTCATACTCGTGCTGATAATCGCTTGGCAGACTTGGAGCAACGCTACCAAGTGCACTGCGTAATTACCCCCTCCCAGCCACTAGGTGCACGCCTGAACCAAGCTGCTTATATCAGCCAAGCGGAGTGGCTGTTTATCGCGCTAAAGAAAAAAACCATCGCCCCAGAGCAGTGGGACGAGATTATTGCCCAGCTAGATACCTCTTCTCTCGACGCATTGATCATTGTAAGTGCGCCGCCGCGCTGTTCTTCGCGCCTGCTGCAACGCTTTATAGGCTCTGCTATTACGGTGCCACCTTACATCGCGATTCGACGCGCCTGGTTAGAACGCTTAGGCAGGTTTGACCCCGAACTGGATGAGCCAGCGTTGGTAGACTTACTGCAGCGCCTTTATGCCTGCCCCACACGCCTAAAAACCATCAGTAGCAATACCCTACGCTCACAGCACGGCTTATTTGCTAAAGACGATACACGTTACCCACTCCACGCTTCACACCTAATCCCTTAATTCCCGCGTTTATACTTTTAAACGTTTGCCAAAAAGCATGGCGCCCCAGGTAGTCGTATTCGCCAATTTGTTGAGCGCTATAGAGCCGACACCCCCCACTACAATCAGCAGCACAGCGTATATAGGCAGGGGAAGCGCTGTGGGCCCGACAAAAAAGTCTGTGATTGCAAAAAACATCGGGTGGGCAAGGTAGATACCAAACGAATACGCATTGATATAGCGTACCCAAGGCGGCGCTCGGCGCCCCTTTAAGTAGCGCATTGCCCACAGCGTGAACAACACAAAAAAAGGAATCACCCAGACCTCTTTGGATGAAAAGGCCAGCCATCCCGCAAAGGTGGCCATCACAATGCCAACCACTAGCCCCATCAGCCATCCTGGCCGAGCCAACACACGTATCCAAGCGGGCAACTGAACCGTTTCCGTTTGAGACACTGCAGACGGCATCAAAAGGTAATAGCGCACCAACGCGAGCGCCAAAAAGAAGAGATACACCCAGCCCAACGGGGCAATCCAAAGCAAATAGCCAGGCGGCGCTACCTCTAGCCAATAAGCTACCCCCCAGTAAGCCATGCTTACGATGCAACTACCCCATAGCCAGAGCATAGGGTCAAAGCGCCATAGCTGCCAGCGGGTAAACAGCCAGTAGGCCGTGTAAAACTGCATAGCAATAATCAAGAAGTACCCATGCCAACCTGCAAAAACAAAATACTCCGTTGCATTGCTAATAAAGCCAACCGGCTCATCGCTGTTTTGTAATCGCACCCATTCAGCCGTCGAATAAATGAATCCATATACCAAATAGGGCAGCATGACGTACTTAACCCGCTGCCCTAGGAACCCCGACGGCACTTGTTTGTTGTACCGAACGGCAAACACAAATATCGAAATAAACAAAAAAATAGGCGTGCCGAGCACCAGCGGAATACGCATCAGATCGGTAAATACATTATCAACACGCTGATTTATATGGTCGAACCAGTGAAATAAGAAAACAGCGATACACCCATAAGCACGCAACCAGTAAATTTCCTCAACCTTCTGCATCCACCCTCCCAATGAGAAAACACCCTGCTAGGCTAAGATATGCTGCATAACCCTAATGCTATGGCGTACGACGTTTGTAACGTAATTTAATTCCTGGAGGACACGTGCTCATCTCTCCTTTAGCGTATTTTTTTAAGCGCGTTTGGCGCAGTTTAATTGCTTTTACCATCGGTTTGGCGATAAGCAGTTACACGATGGCTAGCGATATATCCCGCGAGCAATTCACCTCACCCACGCTAGGTCACGACTACCCTTATACAATTTATTTACCCCGGGGTTATGACAAAGATGCTCAAGCTCCCTACCCCGTTATCTATCTACTCCACGGCTCGTTTGGTAATGAGCTTGACTGGGCCACCCAGGGTAACCTTCCCCAAATAGCCGACCGACTAATAAGTGCTGGCCACATACCCCCTACAGTATTTGTCATGCCGGGCAGCCGAAGCTGGTGGGTAGATGGATATAACGAGCCCGCTCGCAGCGCCTTTTTCGATGACCTGTTACCGTATATCGAAAGCACTTATAACGTTGGTAACACTCGCCAACTGCGTGGGGTTGCCGGGCTATCCGCCGGTGGTTACGGCGCACTGAACTTCGCCCTAGAGCGGCCCGATATGTTCGCGGCTGTAGCGGCATTAAGCCCAGCAAGCTACGTGCCCACGCCGCCCGCAAACTCCTCAGCCAAACGACATCCCGCGTTTCAGAATGAGCAGGGGCAGTTCGACCAAGACCTGTGGACGCGGCTCAACTATACCGCTCACTTAGAAGAGTACCGCTTTCTTGTTACACCACGGCCAAGTGCGACTACCAGCGATATTCCCCCCGTACCGCTTTACATAAGTGCGGGGCGCCGTGATGTATTCGACGCGGAGTATCACGCTCGGGTACTACGCCAAGCGATGGAGCGTATTCAGCCAGGCTACGTGCGGCTCGATTTATACCCAGGCGGCCATACTTGGCGCGTATGGCGAGCAAGCCTGCCAGCAGCGCTAAACTTCATGTTTCAATATGTAGGGCGGACCGAGGAATAAGCCACAGCTGGGCTCCCTCTGCTAGCGTTGGCGGTGTGTTAAGTAATAAGGCAAGCTTCACCTGAAAATGCCCTCTCAGCATTGAAATACTGCATTGGCGGAATGACACCTTCACTATCTACACTGAAGATAGGCAACTATTTTTTATCCATTTTCTCACTCACTACTAAGGATACTGCGATGCATAAGCATATCGAATGGGATGACCCAGGCAGCGCCAGCGTAGCGGAATACTTTAAAAACGACCCGGATCACATGCCGCCCTACCCAGGCGCCATTCTTTCAGCCCGCTACATGGGCAAAATTATACGCGTGAAAGTTGAAACCTACCGAGAAGAGGATGCCGTCAGCATTGGCAGCGTCGCAGCTATCCTCGACAAATATGGCCACCGCTTTCAATCCCATCAGAAACTCGACATGGGCGATATAGTGCGCCTGCCCGATGACAAACGCGCGATGGAGCACTGGCAAGAAGACGAGGACGATAAGGAGGAAGAGAAAGAATAACCCCACCAACGCCGTCCAGAAAACTCAACTAAAAACGCCTGGGCGGCGTAAGCATTAGCGCACTTACAGCGGTGGCCCGGTGTGTAGCGATGTCCTACAGTCAGTTTCAAAGCTACCTGGGCGGCAGCGAAAGGCGAACTGTTTCACCAGACTCTCAACTCAAAGCTTCTAGTTTTCATCAATACGCTAGCGTGAACGCGTCTTACAATACTACTGATCTTCGTCATACTTAGCCTCCTCTATTTGCACGCTAATTTTTCGCCTACACCGTGCTACGCTTAGCGCTACTGCTCCTCTTGATAGGCTTTCGCCATGCATGCTTTTCGTCTTATTGCCACCTTGGTTACCACCTTGGTGATCGCCCTGCCTGCGCATTCACAAACCCAGGCAGATTGGGCGGCTTACGACGAGGTATTTGAAAACGGGGCGCGCCACGCAACGTGGTGGGATGCGGGCTGGACGGGTATTTACGCAACTAGCTTAGTGGTCAATGCTTATCAGTCCAGCGAGGCGAATAGCCGTAACGACCGCTTTGATGCGCGGGTGGGCACTATAAAGTCCGCCTTGGCACTGGGTGGGATGTTGGCTGACCGCCAGCCACACCAAGCGGCACTGGTTGAGTATGAGCGTTTAAAAGCACGTGGCGAGCTAAGCGGTGTACAGGCGTTAGGGTTGGAGCTTGCTCAAGCTGAACAGGCACGCTACGGCGTTGAGGCGCGCATTAGCTCGCTAGTAGTCAACACCCTTGCCGGGGCTGTGATTGCCGCTGATGGCCGCGAGCGGGACGGTGCGGTGAACTTTGCTACCGGCATGTTAATCAACGAGCTGCAAATCTGGACCCAGCCCAACCAAGCATCAAGCGCGATTAACCGCTTTCAGCCTGCCCGCATGTCGTTAGGGCCTGTTACGCTAAATGGCGAGTACGCACTGCTTATCTCCCCGCAACACATTGGCGCCACATGGCGCTACTAGCACTTTTCCGGCACTTCTCTACCGTTAGTGCTTTTTTCACACCATATTTGCCATTGTCAGTACGGTGGGGGCGCGTAAAATACGCGCCAAACTTTTTTGTTTTATTAAACGTTATGTTATAACTTATTAATCGTAGACGGAGTCATCCATGAGCGAGCGAACGCATCGCCATAATCGCGAAGGGCCCTGCCACTTTTCACTGATGTCACTTTCCGCCACCAAACGGCTTGGCTTAGTGGTTCTGCCGCTGCTGGTGCTGTGGGGGTTGGTGGTCTGGGCGGGTGGGTGGCCATTATGAGCAAGCCCACCCTTTCACGCTTGGAACTGCATGACCTCCACCTTGCCCAGGGCGGGCGCACCGTACTCGAGCATGTAGACGGTGATTTTAAACCCGGCGCGATTAGCGCTCTGATTGGCGCCAATGGCGCCGGTAAAAGCACCCTGATTCAAGCCATTATGGGCGAGTTACGGCCTACCAGCGGCAAAGTAGTGTGCACGGTTGATAAAGCCCGCCGTGCGTGGCTACCTCAACAGTTGGCGCTAGACCTGACCTTCCCCATGAGTGTGGAAGAGCTGGTAATGACCGGCAGCTGGCCAAGCCACGGGGCGCTAAAAGGCTACTGCGCGGCGCATTATCGTAAGGGCCGCGAAATTATGGCGCGGCTGGGTATTTCCCACTTGGCCCACCGGCCGCTAGGTGAGCTTTCCGGTGGCCAACGCCAGCGGGCCCTGATTGGCCGCACCCTCATGCAGGAAGCTGAGCTACTACTGCTTGATGAACCGTTTGCCAACGTGGATAGCGATACAGTGGATATTTTGATTCGCATTTTGCGCCAAATGGCCGACGACGGCACCACGATTATCGTGGTGTTGCACGATATGGATCATTTGCGCCGCTTGGCAGATGAGGTGCTGATGCTAAACGGTGGGCATGCGCGTTGGATGGCGCCAAGTGCGCTTAACCACCAGCATGCGCCAGCACAGGTGGTGCCATTTACCTTAGGGGGGCATCATGCTGGCACTGCTTGATGCGTGGTTTATTGCGCCCTTCGATTACGGGTTTATGCGCCGTGCCGTGGTAGGTGGTTTAGCGCTTTCATTAGCGGCCCCGCCCCTTGGGGTGTTCTTGGTGCTGCGCGGTATGAGCTTGATTGGCGATGCCATGGCCCATGCCATTCTGCCCGGTGTGGCGCTAGGTTTTCTGCTGGCGGGCTTTTCGCTCCCCATTATGAGCGTTGGGGGCGTGCTGTTTGGGCTGCTGGTGGCACTGCTGGCGGGGGCGGTTTCCAAAATGGGCGGGCAGCGGGAAGACGCTGCCATGGCGAGCTTCTTTATTATCTCGCTGGCCGCTGGGGTAATGCTGATCTCGATTGGCGGCAGCAGCGTGGATTTAACCCACGTGCTGTTTGGCTCAATTTTGGCGATTAATTCCACGGCGCTGGTGCTGATTGCTTCGATCAGCACGCTGATAGTGCTGACCTTGGCAGTGATTTTCCGCGCACTGGTGGTGGAGTGCTTGGACCCTCTGTTCCTACGTGGGCAAAGCGGCCGCAGCGGCTGGGTACACAGCGTGTTCTTGGGGCTGCTGGTGCTGAATTTAACCGCCGGCTTTCAAACCCTGGGCACATTGATGGCCGTGGGGCTGATGATGCTGCCCGCGACATCGGCACGTTTTTGGAGCAAGCGCCTAGAGGGCTTGATCGGCATTGCCATTGTGTTGGCAATGATCGCGAGCACAGGCGGGTTGCTGCTCTCGTTTCACCTGGATATTCCCTCTGGGCCGAGCATTATTTTGCTGGCAGGGGTGGGGTATCTACTGTCGGCACTGTTCGGCCGCTACCACAGCTTAGCCGCTAAGCTGCGGCGTAAAACAACGCCGCTTGCGCTTGAATAGGTGCCATCACGTTTATTACTTAAAATGGTAAGGAGTGTTGTATGTCGCTTTCCTCTTCCTCGCGCTGGCTCGTAGGTGTCTCCGCAATGCTGGCACTACCTGCGGCCATTGCTAACGAGCGGGTTAACGTTGTCACCAGTTTCTCTATTTTGGCTGACATGGTCGAAAATGTCGGTGGCGAGCACGTTAACGTTACCTCGTTAGTCGGCCCCGATGGCGATGCCCATGTTTACTCCCCTCGGCCTGGCGATGCCCGCGCATTAGCCGAAGCGGATGTGGTCGTTTTTAATGGCCTGCTGTTTGAAGGCTGGATGGAGCGATTGATCGACGCAAGCGACTACTCGGGGGTTTTAGTAACCGCCACCGAGGGTATTAACGCCCTTGCATATAACGAACACGATGAGCATGGTCATGACGATCATGGGCACGACCACCACGGTCATGATGATCATGACCACGGGCATGACGACCATGACCACGGACACGACGACCATGGCCACGGGCATGACGACCATGACCACGGGCACCACGATCACGAACATGGCGATGATGACCCTCACGCTTGGCAGGATCTGCAGCAAGCTAAGGTGTATGTAGCGAACATTCGTGATGCGTTAATGGAAGCCGATAGCGCTAACGCCGATACTTATCAGGCCAATGCCGAACAGTACCTCGCTGAAATGGCGGAAGCAGATGCTGAGATTCGCGCCCTGATTAGTGAAATCCCCGCCTCTGCAAGCGTGATTACCGGTCACGACTCGTTTGGTTACTTCTCTCGCGCTTATGGGGTGAACTTCCTTTCCCCAGTAGGGCTTTCCACCGAAGCTGACCCAAGCGGTGCGAGCATGGCGGCGCTGGTGGACGTGATTGAGCAGGAGAATGTTAAAGCGTTGTTCCACGAGAACATGACCAATCAGTCGATCATTGTTCAGCTAGCCGAAGAGACTGGCCTACCTATTGCCGGCACGCTCTACGCCGATGCGTTGGCAGCGGAAGGTGAGGCCAGTACTTACCTAGGCATGATGCGCCACAATGCGCGTGTACTACACGATGCGCTGGCCGAGCCGGGTCATGACGATCATGGTCATGATGACCACGACCACGACCACGACCACGACCACGACCACGACCACGACCATCATGGTCATAGTCACTAAACGTCACTGCACACGTTTAAAACCGCCGAACAGGCGGTTTTAAACGTGTGCAGTGACGTTTAGTGACTATGACCA
>NZ_AHBC01000019.1:0-87921 GCF_000236625.2 Halomonas sp. GFAJ-1 | reverse complement strand
AACGGCGACTGCCTAACGGTCACGGGTAAAACGCTGGAAGAGAACTTAGCCGATGTGGAGCCTTATCCCATTGATCAGCAGATCATCGCGCCGCTGGGTAACCCGCTTAAAGGCGAAAGCCATCTGCGTATTTTGTTTGGTAACTTAGCGCCGGAAGGCGCGGTGGCGAAAATCACCGGCAAAGAGGGCACGCGCTTTAGCGGCTCGGCGCGGGTGTTTGGCTCGGAAGAGGAAGCCCAGGCACGCATCAACGACGGCACCGTGGTGGCGGGCGATGTGGTGGTGATTCGCTACGAAGGCCCGAAAGGCGGCCCTGGCATGCGCGAAATGCTCACGCCTACCTCGGCGATTATGGGCCGTGGACTGGGCAACGATGTGGCGCTGATTACCGACGGCCGCTTCTCTGGCGGTAGCCACGGGTTTGTGGTGGGGCATGTGTCGCCGGAAGCCTTCGACGGTGGCCCGCTGGCGCTGGTAGAAGATGGCGATGCCATCACCATCGACGCCGAAGAGGACACCATTGATGTACATATCAGTGACGAGGAGATGATGCGCCGCCGCGCGGCTTGGCAGCAGCCAGCACCTCGTTATACGCGCGGTGTACTGGCGAAATACGCCAAGTTGGTCAGTTCTGCGAGTACGGGTGCGGTCACCGACTAAGCGTAAAGCGGCGTCACCATGCTGCCCCTTATAGATGACCATAGGGAATGTCATCAAGCAGTCAAGCGCAAGGCTTAACATTGAGCCTTGCGCTTTTTAATTGGCTAAACGGTGGGAACAATGGCAGAACAGGCGCCGCCAAAAGGGCGGATAAGTGAAGTGTTTTGGGCGTTTCTGGCCCTGGGGCTTACCTCGTTTGGTGGGCCGGTCGCACACCTTGGCTACTTTCGCACGGAGTTTGTGGCGCGGCGCAAATGGCTTACTGAGCAGGCCTACGCGGATTTAGTCGCGCTATGCCAGTTTTTGCCGGGGCCGGCTAGCAGTCAGGTAGGCTTTGCGTTGGGGTTAATGCGGGCAGGCCCTTGGGGCGCGGCCATGGCATGGCTGGCATTCACGCTGCCTTCGGCGTCGGTGTTGGCGCTGTTTGCCATGGGTGCGGCAGTGCTGGATGGGCCAATTGCCAGTGGCATTATTCACGGCTTGAAGGTTGTGGCGGTGGCCATTGTGGCCCATGCGGTGTGGGGGATGGCGCGTAACCTCTGCCCGGATAAAACCCGAGCAGGTATTGCGCTTGCGGCGGTGTTTGCCGTGGTGGTCATGGTAAGTGGGCCGTTGGGTCAGGTGAGTGCGATTGTGCTGGGTGGTTTGGCGGGGCTAATGCTCTGCCGCGAAAGCGCTCAGGGCGAGCTGGCGGACTCGCTGCATGTTGCGGTGTCCCGGAAGGTGGGCATGATCTCTTTGGGGCTGTTTGTTTCACTGCTGGTGCTATTGCCGCTACTGGCCGGTGGGGCGATGTGGTTGGCCGTGGTGGATGCGTTCTACCGTTCGGGTGCGCTGGTCTTTGGTGGTGGTCATGTGGTGTTGCCGCTGCTGGAAGCTGAAGTAGTGCAGTCGGGCTGGATAACGGCGGATGAGTTCTTGACTGGCTATGGGGCTGCACAGGCCGTGCCGGGGCCGCTGTTCACCTTTGCGGCCTACCTAGGGGCACTACTACCTGGGTTGCCCAGCATGATCGGCACACTGTTGGCGCTGCTGGCGATTTTCGTGCCAGGCTTTTTGCTGTTGGTAGGCGTGCTGCCGTTTTGGAACCGCTTCCGCCAGTGGGGCAGCGCTCAGGCGTTGATGCGCGGGGCCAATGCGGCGGTAGTGGGCATTTTAGGGGCAGCGTTGTACAACCCCGTGTGGACCAGCGCCATTGTAGGGCCTTACGAGTTTGCGCTGGCGCTCACTGGGTTCTTACTGTTAACCATCTGGAAACTGCCTGCATGGGCAGTGGTGATTGTGGTTGCTTTAGGTGGGGTAGTGATCACTCTGTAGCGTCACTACCCCAAACGGTTTATACGCGGCTTACTTTAACCGGTAACCCTTGGCGCACGCTGGCACCGCTAATAGGCTCCAGCCAAGTGCCATCTACCGACCGCGTAGGGTCTTTAAACCCCAAGTCGTTGATGTTGATGCCTGCCCGCATCCACGGCATATCTGGCTGGGACTTACCGTCAATAATATGCGGTGTGGCGCCTAAATCTTTATGGCCGTAGCCATGCTCTATGCCCAGGGCGCCGGGCACAACGCTTTCGCTTACCAGGGCTAGCCCCACCACGCTGCCGCCAGGGCTTTCAATGCGAATGGTGTCGCCATGCTGAATACCAAAGCGCTCGGCGTCTTGGCGGTGCATTTGTACTGGGTTATAAGGCTTGATCATCCGCAGCCGCTCGTTGCCGATAGCATAGGAGTTCATCAGGTTAGATTTGAACGAAAACGCCAGCAGCGGCCATTCCTGTTCTGAGAACACCTCACGCATGGCCTGTTTGTTCGCCAGCTGGGGCAGCTTATGGCACGGCACGCCGATGTTGGGCAGGCCGTTAGTGGTGTCAATGCTGGTGCCTACCGCTTCGTTGTAAACGCATAAGGTCTGTTTCCACTGGTGTTTCAAATGCTCGCCAACAAAGTGTTCGCTGGCATCTTCAAAGCGCCCACCTCGTGCGTAAAGGTACGCTACACGTTTGCGCTCGGCGGCTTTCAGCGTGCGTTCAAGCTTGGGTAGCAGTGGCGCAATACCGCTATGAGCAACATCGGCGTCATTTGCTTCCGGCAGCGGCTCGTCCTGAAAGGCGATATTGGCGGCCGCACGCAAGTAATAGTCTTCGGCGCGGTTGAGCGGGTGAAGGTTGCCGTCGGCATCGGGAATGGCGTTGTCCCCAAAGCCGGGTAGCCCTAGCCGTTTGGCCACGGCAATAAAGAAGCTGTCCATGGATACCGGCTCACCGTCGGCGGTCTTTTGTTGGCGCGGTTCCACCACTGGCCAGCAGGCGGTAGTCAGCTTGCCCAGCGTGCCTTTCCAGGAGCCTGCAAAGCCCCATACTTCGTACATCACTGAGTCCGGTACGATGTAATCGGCGTAGCGGTTGGTCTCGTTGATAAAGCCATCAACCGCGACAAACAGCCCCAAGCGCTTGGGATCTTTCAACTTATCAACAACCACGCCTTTTAAGCCCGCTTGGCCATAAACCGGGTTAGCCATGCAGCCAATCACCGCTTTAATGGGATAAGGGTAGCCATCGAGTGCTGAAGGTAAATGCTCGGTGAGTGTAGGTGGTGCTAAGGAGCGCCAGGGCGCCTTGGCAGGGTATGGGTTTTCCCCGGCGGCGACCTTGCGCTGGTACTCCGATGATTTTTCATAAGGAAAGCGTGAGCGTGAAAGGAACACGCCCTGAGGGCCACGCTTGCCGGGGAAGTTGGCTAAATCGTAGCGCGGGCCTTCTCCCGTACCGCTGTAGGTGCCACCCCCCACCGCGCTGCCACCTTTTATGTTGTAGTTGGCAGCCAATAGGTTGAGCATTTGAACGCCAAAGGCAGCGTAGAAGCCGTTGCCTGACATCATACCGCCGTGGCAATTAACGGCTGCCTTACGCCCGTGGCTGGCGTACTTTTTGGCTAAATCGATAATCGTTGCTTTGGGAATACCACAGTGTTCCGCGTAGGTGTCCATGTCGTATTCATGGGCCGATTCACGCAGCAACGTTAGGCTGGTTTTAACGGTGACGGTGCTGCCATCGGCCAGCTCTACCGCGCGCTCGGCAAATAGCTCGGCGGCCATGACATCTTCGCTTAGGGCGAGTTCGCCGTCGGCCACCACGACCGGTATATCCGCATCGCTACTGGCTTCGGAAAGGCCCAAATCGCTGGCGCGCAAAAAGTAGCCACGGCGTGGGTGCTCGAAGGTATCAATGACCAAATGCGTCGCGTTGGAGTGTGTGGTCTCGCCTGCGGCATCGGCGGCGGACTGGCCCGGCAGGGCGAGGAAGTCGCTGGCGTAACCCTCGTTATCCAGTAGCCACTGAATCATCGCCATGGCAAAGGCGCTGTCGGTGCCGGGGCGAATGGGCACCCAGCGGTTATTATCCGCCGCGTGGGAAGTGGCGGCATTTAGCGCGGGGTCGACTACCACGTACTCAAGGGTTCCTGCGGCGCGTGCCTGAGCAAGCAAGCGGCCTTGACGCTTAAACGGGTTGCCTGCTTGGCTGGGCGCGCAGCCGATATACATGATGAACTGTGCGTTCTGAATATCGGGTTTTACATGGGCATTAGTGACAATATTGTTCATCACGGCCCCCGACCCCATGCGGAACGCCAAGCCGCAATAAGCGCCGTGGTGGCCGTAGTTGCGGGTAGCAAAGGCGTTGAGCGTGAAGCGCTTGAGTAAATCGGAGCGCCCGTAGTCGGTGGCTTCCATCACCATCAGCTGGTTCGCCTTGGGGCCGTACTCTGGGTTGGCAGGGTCGATAGGCGTGTCGTGGTCGTGAATGGCGCGCAGCCCATCCACATGGCCTTCACCAAACAGATCGCCCCCCTCACAAATCTCTTCAATCAGCTGTTCAAACGAGATTTTTTGCCACTCCCGATTACCGCGCTTACCCACCCGTTTAAGGCAGTGGTCGATCCTGAAAGGGTTGGTGATCTGGCTCATCATTGAGTTACCACGGGCGCAAGCGGTAGAGCGATTTACTTGGCCCTGTTCGCCGTAAGCGCTGACGCTGCGAAGCGCATCGGCCACTGGGGTGCGCATAGGTAGATGATCGTCGGCAGAGAGAGGGTGGTAAGGGTTACCAGACACTCGCAGCACTTCGCCCTGGGTGTCATCAACTCGCACCCTGACGCCGCACTGGGTGGTGCAGCCGTAGCAAATGGTAAAGGCGGTGCGTTGGTCGGGTGTGAGGGTTAGCTCGCCGGTGTCTAAATCAACGCGGTATTCCGGTGTTAGCGAGTTGCCATGAATATTGTGCTTAGGTTTTTCACCCGCGCTGCCGCTAACGCCCTTGGCCATTTTGGCCAGTGGGTCGGCATAGCCCACCGCAAAGGTGGCGGCACCGCCCGCGGCAGCAGCGCCTTTTAGAAACCGGCGGCGTGAGGGGTCTTGAGCAGACTTAGCCATGGTTAGGCGCTCCTTGTTCGGCGTTAAGCGAGTCACTGGGTGTATTGGTATCGAAAGAGGGCGGCGGTTTAACGCCACCTTGCTGGGCTTGCCGCCATGGAATAAATAGCTCAATCAGTAAGATAGCGGCGAGCCAAAGCCCAAACGTACCCACGATGCCTAAGATGCCGGAAGAGCCAGCGGGAATGCCGTAGTGGTGGAAACCTGCGCTGTTACGGGCCACATGTTGAACATCCATCAGTACTACCCAGCGGAACATCCAGCCCATATGAATCGCCACGAGGCCTAGTAGCCATGCCCAGGCAAAAAGTGCGGGCTGGCGATGGGGTGGGCGCAAGAGTAAAAGCGCAACAACTGCAAAGAGTGCTGCTCCGGTCACACTGCCCCACAGCGCAGTGCTGCGCCAAGAGGGACTGTGGCGCACAGATTCAAGCGCCGCCGCCACAGAACCTACGTGGGCATTCATGCCATCTAATAACCAGCTAAGCGCTATCAAACCAGCGACTGCACAGAAGGCTAACAGTACATAGAGCATTTGCCGGGTAGCGTCGTTTGAACGCAGCCCGCTTGCACGGTTTAGTACCAGCACTAGTCCAGCCGCAGCGATAAATCCGGTGGCGACCAGCATGGGTGGCAGCCATAGGGTGTTCCATAACGGACGCGCTTTAACAACGGCCAGCTCCGCCCCGGTGTAGAGCATAATGCCGCTAGAAAGCAGTAGCGCGGTTAGCCCAACAATGGCCACCAGCACTCTCGGCGTGGCTCCATTGCCTAGGCTCAGCCACTTTGCGATAAGCCCGCCAAGCCCTGACGCACTCCGCTGAGCCTGCAATGCAGGGCGCCAGGCCAGCCAGGCAAGGCCTAATACACTGATCAGGTAAACTGGCAGTACCACGCTGCCAATCGACATCCACGAATGGGTGTTGGCGTAGGCGTAGAAGTGCCAGAAACGCAACGGCTGGTGTAAATCTGCCAGTAAGGCTACCGGTGCTACTAGCGTCGTACTAACGCAGGCGATAAGCGCCAGACGTGCTGTAGGTAACCACGCTTGTTTGCCAAATATTAAGGCCGGGGCAGTTAGCCACACACTTGCGTAGGAGATTGCGATCAGAAAAAAGTACTGTACCGCCCAGGGGTACCAGGCGATGTCATAGCGGGGAGCGAGTAGTTCAATGGTGGAATTCATAGCCCATCTCCTGGCCGTGGGGGTCGAGCACTTCAAGAGCCACCGGTTCCGCTACGGGGCGTGTGGTGAACCGCTCATCCATACCGAGGTAAAACACTTGGGGAAGCGTATTTTTTTCTGGCTGAAGCACCATCAGTGCATCACGGTGCTCCTGAATCATGCGGCTGATTTGGCTGTCCGGATTGCGCATATCACCAATAATCCGCGCCCCTCCAACACAGCTTTCGACACAGGCGGGCAGTAGTCCCGCCTCTAAACGATGCGCACAGAACGTGCACTTGTCGGCGGTTTGGGTTCGCTCGTTAATAAAGCGGGCATCGTAAGGGCAGGCGTTAACACAATAAGCGCAGCCCACGCAGCGGTCACTGTCCACCACGACGATGCCATCTTGCTGTTGATAGGTGGCTTCAACGGGGCAAACGGGCACGCAGGGTGGGTTTTCGCAGTGATTGCACAGCCTCGGCAGCATAAACGTGGCAAGTTCACCACTCTCCTGGTGTTGCACTTCGTACTGGGAGACCGTGGTGCGAAATTGGCCAAGCGGAGCGGCGTTCTCAATATGGCACGACACCGTGCAGGCTTGGCAGCCGATGCACTGGCGAAGATCAATCAGCATGCCGTAGCGTTTAGTGGGGTCACCTTCGCGGCGGGCCGGCTGTTGATTAATGCCGGCTTGGGCAAGGCTTGAAAGCGGTACTAGCGCAGCGCCTGCGCTTAAGCGGGCTAATTGGCCGAGTAGCGAACGGCGTATGGCGTCCATAGCGCCTCCTTAGCGGATAAAGCGTCATTCGCAGGGGGCGAATGGTCGGTATAGGCTAAGGTTACGCCTCAAGCTGAAGGAAAAAATTGATTACCGTCAATGGGTTAGCGTGGATTTCTTAATGCTTTCTTAATCTTAGAGCGCTAACTGATTGTTTTAACGAAATATCGTCTATTAAGCGGTACAAATAAAAACAGGCTGACCCAATGGGCCAGCCTGTATTGAAAAGAGGGGAGATTCTGATGTAGCAGCTGTTGCTATGGCGCCTCCAGCTCTAGGGTGCGACGCAGTACATTGAGTTCGTCAATGTTGAGGTGCTCAAGCCTTCCGGCGAGCAGGTCGCTGACCTTTTGCACTGGAAGACCCGCCCGGCGGGCGATATCACGACTTCCTAGGTCTGAAATAGCAATCAGACGGGTAATAATACGCATTAGGCGCGTACGTTTTTCTAAATCCCTGACGTCGAGGTCAGGGCTGCTTCGCGGAGGATCCAGCGTTTCTGCGTAAGCGGTTGAGTATGCCGTACTCATGGGACTCCATCAGTCTGAAATGACAATCACACAATGCCGCCAAGTCGCGCGCTTTTCAATGCCTAATTTGATGAAAATTTCACGATCACGCAAACGCCCGCAAACGGTTACGGCTCTGGTAAACTACGCGCCTTCCTATTTCTGAGTGAGCTGCGCACTGTGTGCGGCTTTTTCCACTGCTTTTTTGCTTAACGAGGCCGTTGGCCGAGGAGTTTTTGCATGTCGAACAGCGCACCTAAAGTGGGCGTGATCATGGGGTCAAAATCTGATTGGCCGGTCATGGAGCACGCGGTGGCGATGTTAGAGCGGTTGGGCGTTGCCTATGAAACCCGCGTGGTGTCAGCGCATCGGACCCCAGACCTGCTGTTCGAATATGCGAAAAGTGCTGCTGAGCGTGGCCTCCAGGTAATTGTGGCGGGTGCAGGCGGTGCGGCCCACTTGCCAGGCATGGTGGCCTCGCAAACGGCGCTTCCGGTGCTGGGCGTGCCGGTTGAATCCAAAGCGTTGAAAGGCTTGGATTCGCTGCTCTCTATTGCGCAAATGCCCGGCGGTATTGCGGTGGGTACGCTGGCCATTGGCAAGGCCGGGGCCACCAATGCCGGTTTGCTGGCAGCGCAAATTGTTGGTTTGCAAGACACCGCTATCCGCGAAGCAGTGGAAGCTTTCCGTGCCGAGCAAACCCAGCTAGTGCTGGATAACCCTGACCCGCGCCCCGATGCGGAAGCGAACTAAGGAGTTCTGGTAATGAGTTCTGGCATCTCAAAGAACATTGGCATCTTAGGTGCCGGCCAGTTGGGTCGCATGTTAGCGCTGGCGGGCTACCCTCTAGGTAATCGCTTTACGTTTTTAGATACTACCGGCAACCCGAGCGCGGGGATTGGTGAGGTGATTGTCGACCCTGATAACCAGCGTTTGGCGGAGTTTCTCGATAAGGTCGATGTGGTGACCTACGAGTTTGAGCACTTGCCGGTTGAGCTTGTGCAGCAGATTGAGCAGCACAAACCGGTATACCCCAGCAGCCGCGCGATTGCGGTGTGTCAAAATCGTGTTGAAGAGAAAACCCTGTTTGATCGTTTGGGTATCCCCACGCCTGCTTACCGTGTGGTGGAGAGCGCAGAGCAGCTTGAAGCTGCAGCGGTTGAGTTAGGCTGCCCGGTGGTGGCTAAGTCGGTGACTGAGGGCTACGACGGCAAAGGGCAGGCGGTACTAAAAGCACCAGAGCAAGCGCATGACGCGTGGAAGGCTATTGGCCACCCGCAGCTGGTCGTTGAGGCCTTTGTGGATTTTGTGCGCGAAGTCTCGATGATTGCTGTGCGCGGCCGCGATGGTGAGGTGGTGTTCTACCCCATGGCAGAAAATCAGCACGTTGATGGTATTTTGCGTTACTCCGTTGCGCCACTGCCCGATTTAGACGCCAGCGTTCAGCAAACCGCCGATGGCTATATCCGTGCCTTGTTGGATGAATTGGACTACGTAGGCGTGCTGGCGCTAGAGCTGTTCCAAACCCGCGATGGTGGGCTGTTAGCGAATGAAATGGCGCCCCGCGTGCACAACTCTGGGCACTGGACCATGGATGGTGCGGTCACTAGCCAGTTTGAGAATCACCTGCGCGCCGTGCAGGGGTTGCCGCTGGGCAGCACTGAGGCGATAGCCCCTACCTGCATGGTTAATGTGATTGGCCGCGAAGGCGACAACGCTGCGCTGCTGGCGCTGGGGCATGCGCACCTTCACCGCTACGATAAAGCCGAGCGCACCGGACGTAAGCTGGCCCATGTGAACGTCGTCGCCGCTAACCACGCTGAACTGATTGAAAAGGTGCGCGCCTGCCAAGCGCTGATACCTGATGCCCCGCCCGTGGCGTGGAGTTTTAATATTTCTCAGTAAAAAAGCTTCTTTTAAAGCTTTTTTTACCAGCCGCCTAACCTCAGGCGGCTTTTTATTAGCTCATAGGCTACTTTTATTTCGTAAACGTGCTAAAACAAACGTGTGAACATTGTTCGCACAAGCAAATAAGATTGGTTATAAGCCGACATAAATACAGGGAGTTTGTATGCCGCCCCCCAGCTTTTTAGCCACAACGGCTACGGCGTCTGGGCTGCGCAGTGGTTATCAGCGCGACCATCTTCTGACACAGCAGCGCTTACGCTGCGAAAAAGTACGTTTACTCTACGATAACCTGTGGCAGCCGGTGCTAAGTAGCGTGCTCGCGGGTGGGTTACTGGTCGCCGCTATGTGGCCCGTGGTTAACGCTGTTTTACTGGTTGGCTGGTTTGTGACGCTTGCGGTCGTGTCCGGCTTGCGACTCTCATTGGCCTATCGCTTTAAACAGCTGCCTATTACGCAGCAGCAGCGCCACCGCTGGCTGCGCTGGTTTACCATGGGAGCAATTGCTGCTGGCTGTGTGTGGGGGGCCTCGGGGATACTGCTATTTAGCACGGAACACCCAGGACAAGTGGCGGCGCTTTCCATTGTATTAGCAGGCATTGCGGCAGGCGGCGTCACAACGCTCTCTTCGGTATGGTGGGTAGCGCTGGGCTTTGTGCTGCCCATTTTATTGCCATTAAAAATTCAGTTCATGCTGATGGGCACGTCTCTGTCGATTTTGATCGGCTTGATGCTCGTGCTGTTTTTAGCACTGATTCTGATTGCCAGCCGGCGCTTTAGCTACACGATTCACGATAATATTGCCCTTCGAGTGAGCATGGCAGCACGGGAAGCGCAGCTGCAAGAGAGTGAGAATCGCTACCGCTCTATTTTCCACCATTCGCCATTAGGAGTGCTGCATTTTGATGCCCATGGCTGGATCACCGACTGTAACCATAAACTTCTAGAGATACTCGGCGTTGACCGTGCCCAGCTCATTGGTTACCGGATGCTGGCGCGCTCAGCGGATGGTGAGGTAGCGCAAGCAGTCAAGGATGCCCTGGAAAACGGCTCGGGGTATTACGAAGGTACTTTCCGCATGCCTAGCGCTAAAGAAGGCACCCCGCTCCGTGCTTTTTTTAACGGTGTGAATAGTGCCAACGATGAGCGCGTAGGTGGAGTGGCGATTATTGAAGACTTCACTGAGCGTAAACACAATGAGGCGATTATTTATCGCCAGGCGTTCTATGATGCGCTCACTGACCTGCCCAACCGCCGGTGCTTTATTGAGCGTTTAAAAGCGTTGTGCAATGAGCATGAAAGCGAGCAGCGTAGCGGCTTGGTGATGTTTCTAGATATGGATCGTTTCAAGCTGATCAACGACACCATGGGCCACGCCGCTGGTGATGAGCTATTGGTACAGGTTGCTCGCCGCCTGGAGCAGTGCTTAAAAGAGAGCGATATGGCCGCACGTTTAAGTGGCGACGAGTTTGTATTGCTAGCACTGTTTGACGAGGTGGCCCCTAAGGCATTGGAAGCCCAGGCGAAGAGCTATATGCAAAATGTTCAGCAGAGTTTATCTGGCAAGTATCAGCTAGAGAATCGTGCCGTTGAGGTAACACCTAGCATGGGCTACACCTGTTTTAATGCGGCTAAGTGCGACCATGCTGAAGTGTTAAAAGAAGCTGATACGGCGATGTACCAAGCGAAAACCGAAGGCCGGGCGCGGCTAAAGCGCTACCAGCCCTGGATGCGTGATGAAGTAAACAAGCGTGTGGCTGAAGAAATTTCTAGCCTGCCAGCTGGCCGCTAAGCAGTAGCCACAGGGCAATAAGTGCAAAGTGCCCCGGGTACCAGGCTAACCAGAGTCGTCGCGGCATGGCGAGCGCCACGGGTGGTACACGCTGTGCCGCGCCTGCGGCCAGCATGAGCACAACCACACAGGTAGCCACCGTGAACGACTTTGCCATGTCGGAGGCGTTCATCTGACCTGCAATCCATAACACGGGAAAAGCAGCTAACCCCGCCCAAAGGCGTGATATTAGCGCATCGCGGGTTTCACTAAGCGCCTGCATAGCGAACATAAATAGCGGTATCAGCAGCAGTCCGTTATGGCCATACTCCACCCAAAATCCTAGCAAGTACCAAGCAGTCACCCCAAGCCCGGCACCCAGCATCAGCCAGCCCAAACTAAGGGTTTGCTGAAGATAGTGTTGCCAGCCCTGGCGTACTAAAGCACCTAGGGCTAAACCGCTTGCCAAGGTAAAACAGACGTTAAGAATAAAGGCATCGGAGGCGCGCGGCATCATCATATAAGGCACTTGAGCCGCTAGCCCAATAATTAAAATTCGCCAGGAATAGCGCAACGGGTTACGGGTGTTAAACAGCCCATGCCACGCCACCATAGCCGCAAATAGCGGAAAAGCAATGCGGCCAATAGACGAGCCTGCCCAGTCTAATTCCCATGCGCCGGGCAGCACATAGCGGGTGAGATGATCCACCGTCATGGTGAAAAGCGCGAGCCACTGCCCCCATGCGGTCCAGTGCGATGAAGGGCGAAACGCCTCCACCTTACCTGGCGCGGGTGACGAGTGCGCTGCCATTTGTTCAGCCATGGTACCTCCTTGTAAGTGTCCATGCTGGAGTAAAGACCCGATTTGGCTGCGCAAGTTCGGTTTTTGAAACAGTGCTATTTGCTAGCGCACTTTACCATTGGATTCACTATCGTAAATCGGTTTGCCTAATGCCCATACTTGATCAATCGACCAGCGATTTTCAGCAAGCACGATAAAGTCAGCGTCAGCACCGGCGTGTAAGCGGCCTTTATGGGGCAATTTTAGTGCATCTGCGGCAGTCGTAGCAGCGCAGCGCAGCGCCTGTTCCATAGGAATGCAATGCTCGTTCACGCACTCGCCCAGTACGTCAAACAAACTGCTTAGTCTGCCGGGTTTTAAACCAATAAAACGGTGCTGCTTATCAAATTCTGGCAGCGAGGCATTGGCATCTGAAGAGAGACTTAGCTGGCTAGGCTCAATACGTGCTTTTAGTGCCCGTGCCACTGCCTCTGATGCAGGGACTTCGCCGCCCGCCAGCAATTCCGGTGTTGTGCTGGTGGTGAAGTCGATTCGGCCACCCTCCCGGGCAAAGCGTAGGCCATCTTCAAACAGAGTGGCGGTACGATTGATGTGAGTGGGGTAGAACTGTGAAAGCGGTATAGCACTATGCTTTGCCACTTGGCGAAGCGGCTCCAGGTGAGTGTCGGCGTCTCCGGTGTGAATAAACACAATGCCGGATTTTCCTGCCAGCAAGCCAGCGGTGCGGGCATCGGAGGCTAGCCGTGTTAGTTCATGGGTGCTGGGCTGAGAGCCGCGATGGTCGCTAATCGCCACTTCACCTACGCCGATAAACTCTGGGATATAGAGAATATCGCTGGCAATCGAACCGGTAAGCGTTACCGGCGGCAGCTGGTAAGAGCCGGTATAGGCGTAGGTGGTCAAGCCGCCAGCGGCGAGTTCTCGTGCTTTGCCAATTAAGTTAGCCGGCGTGCGGGTTAGGGCATCGGTGCCTAGCGCGCCAATTAACGTGGTGACGCCTGATGCGCAGGCATCTTCTAAGCTAAGTTCGGCGGTGCGGTTGCCAAACCCACCTTCGCCGCCGCCACCAATATAGTGAACTAGCGAGTCAACTAGCCCAGGAATTACCCTGCGTCCTTCAAGGTCTATAGTGGCAATTAGCGCCCCTGCGTTTACTGGTTCAGCGGCATCCAATACCGCTGCGATACGCTGGTCGGCAATTAATAGGTGGCAAAGGCCGCGAGGTTCTGGCGTAAACAGCTGGGCGTTTTTAACAAGTGTCAGCATGTGTTTCCCGGGGGAATCAGCAGGTGGTGAATATGCGCCGACCAGTGGTCGGCGCAGAGATCGTGCCTATGAAAAGTGAGTACGAAGCGTATTTATAAACGCACATCGTAATTGAAGTAACGGCCCATGATTTCATCGTAGGTACCGTCCTCTTTGAGTGCGCTCAAGGCTTCATTGAAACGCTCTGCCAGAGCTTCGTCACGGGGACGGAAAGCAACGCCAACGCCTTTACCAAAGATATGCTCTGGTTCTTTGATGAAATCACTGATGCGTTGGAAATCGCTCTCAGGTGTATCGATATCAATCGCTGCTTCGGCAATGGGGTAATCCATGAAGGTAAGGTCTAAGCGTCCGGCCAAAAGATCGGTGACGACATCATCCACACCCGTGTAGCGGCGGATTTCAAGCACGTCGCCATATAGCTCAGTGACATAGTTATCCTGCAGCGTGGCGCGCTGAACGCCTACGGTTAGGCCTTCAAGGCTGGCGCGGTCTTCAATATCAATGTCGTGTTCGTGGGTGGTAATCCAGGCGCTGGGCGTCGTGTAGTAAGGTTCAGAGAACAGCACCCGCTGTGCACGCTCATCGGTAATCGCCATAGAGGACATAATGGCATCGTAGTTACGGGCGAGCAGCCCAGGAATAATGCCGTCCCAGTCTTGCTCAACCCAGGTGCAGTTAGCTTCTAAGTAATCACAAACCGCGTTACCTAACTCAATTTCAAAGCCGGTAAGTGTCCCGTCTGCTTCTCGGTACATGAAAGGCTCGTAGGGGATGTCGACCCCAAGGCGAATATCTGTATAGTCACGCGCCACTGCAGTCGTGGTCACGAAAGGCATAGAAACACCAGCCGCGAGCATAGCGGCGAGGGGTAGCGTTGCATAACGCATAGTAGTCTCCTGAAGCGATTTTTTTTGATATTGATAATGGCATGCTTAGCGGTAATTCACGTTAGCTATAGTAGGGGAGTGCGCTAAGCGTAGAGTTGCTTTACGTTATTATTAACGTATAGCAAGGATCACGCGTAGGGGCGTGAGATGGCACGGGCGTGCCAAGAAGGGAAGGCTATTCGTCGAACCATTCGCTCAGGTAGAAACAAGCAATGTTGCCGCTATTTCCTGGGCGAAGTGTGCACAGTACTTGCGCTATAAAAAGAGAAAGAGGTGTATGCATATTGGCCTCTGGCGGTATAAGCCTCCCCAAGTCGGGGAGGCTTATAAAACTCGCTAGAATTAATCTTCGCTGAAGTAACGCTCGAAGATTTCATCATAGGTGCCATCGTCTTTCAGCTCGGCGAGGGCGTCATTGAATTTTTCTGCCAGTGCTTCGTCGCGCTGGCGGAAGGCAATGCCAAAGCCGTCGCCAAAGTACTCTTTAGGCTCGCTGATGCGTTCGCCGACCACAACATAATCAGCATTATCGTTGTTTAGCAGCGTAGACTGGCCGATTGGGAAGTCTAGGAACACGATGTCCAGGCGCTGTGCCTGCATATCCAGCACCATGTCATCAGCGGTGGAGTAGCGGCTGATATTGGCAACACTGTTGAAATTATCGGTCACGAAATTATCTTGTAGTGTGCCGCGCTGAACACCAATGGTTTTACCCGCCAGGGTTTCTTCGTTAGCTTCGCTGATATCTAAGCTGCTGGGCGCGAACCAAGCGGAAGGCATCGTGATGTAGGGGTCAGAGAACAGCACCTGCTGGCGACGCTCTTCGTTAATCGTCATAGAGGACATGATCGCGTCGTAGTTACGCGACATTAGGCCAGGAATAATGCCGTCCCACTCCTGCTCGATCCACTCACAAGTAATGCCGATTTTCTCGCACAGGGCGTTACCAAGATCAATGTCGAAACCGGTTAGCTCGCCATCAGCGGTGCGGTACTCCATGGGCTCATAAGGTACGTCAACACCAATGCGCACGTGATCATAATTGCGCGCTTGAGCGGAAGAGGCTGCAGCAATGGCAAAGCCAAGTACCGAAACAGTTAAGAGTTTTTTCATTTTTTATACTCCGTAGTTAACAGGTTCACGTGAAGTGATCCCTCTTAACGTACCCCAGGTTGAGGCTAACGGAAAGAGGGAGTTTTATTCAGAACCAACGTTTGTTTGACGGTTGTTTTATTTTTATTTACAGCTGACGGCTTAGTTCGTTTGTGGCCTTAAGTGGGCCAGCAGCTTTTTCTCCAGAAAACGGAAAAAGTACAAAATTGCAAAAGTGAGGCAAAGGTAGATGGCTGCCACAAACAGAAAGGCTTCGAAAGGGGCGTAAAAGCGTGCATATACAAAACGTGCAGCGCCTGTGAGATCCATCAGTGTGACAACGCTGGCAATAGCACTGGCATGCAGCATAAAGATCACTTCGTTGCCATAAGCGGGCAGCGCGCGCCGAAACGCACTGGGCATAATAATGCGACGCATCATTAAGCTTTGGGACATGCCGTAGGCCCTTGCTGCCTCAATTTCACCTTTAGACGTTGCCTTGATCGCCCCACGGAAAATCTCGGTGGTGTAGGCTGCGGTGTTAAGCGTAAAGGCGATTAGCGCGGGGTAGAACGCTTCTCGCAGAATTGGCCACAGAAATGTTTCTTGAATGCCGTCGATAAACACGACGCCGTAGTAAATGATATAGAGCTGAATGAGTAGCGGCGTGCCGCGAAACACATAGGTATACAGATAAACCGGCAGGCTGATCCACTTACGCTTAGAGCTGCGCATGATGGCCAGCGGCACCGCGAGCACTAAACCTGCTACCAGGGATAAGAAGACAAGCTGCGTCGTAGTGACCAGTCCTTCCCAGTAGTAGCCCAGCGTCGTGGGAGTGAAAATCAGATTGCCAGCGAGCAGGTCGTTGAACCACGCAGAAATATCTAGCATCTCACTGCCCCCCAAAGCCAATGTCGTAACGTTTTTGTAGCCGTGCGAAAATCCACTCGGACACGCTGGCAATGAGCAGGTAAACCGCCGCTACCGGCAGTAGAAACACAAAGGGTTCGTGAGTGGCTCGAGATGCCTCGGCGGCGACACGCACCATATCGGTTAAACCGATAACAGAGACCAAAGCGGTGGTTTTGAGCAGTACCATCCAGTTGTTGGAAAGCCCCGGCAGCGCGTGGCGCATCATTTGTGGAAAGCGGATGCGTCGAAAGACCAGCGCATTGCTCATTCCATAGGCTTTACCTGCTTCAATTTGGCCGTTTTCCACCGCCATAAAGGCGCCGCGGAACGTCTCGCCCATATAAGCACCGAATATAAAGCCGATGGTAATTACACCTGCCGCGAAGGCATTGAAATTGATGTAAATATCAATGCCATAGTTGTAATACAGCGCGTCGCTGATGGCATTCACGCCGATTTGCCCACCGAAAAACAGCAGCATCATCAATACAAGGTCAGGAACACCGCGAATCACAGTGGTATAGACCGTTGCAGTGCGGTGAAGTAGCCAGCTGCGTGACATTTTGGCGGTAGCAGTGAGCAGGCCAAGTACAATGGCCAGTATCAGCGATAGCACCGCTAGCTGAATGGTGACGCCCGCCCCTTCGATCAGGCGGGGGCCGTAACCTTGCAAATCAAGCATAGTGTACGTGCCTCGCAGATCAATATTTGGGGGCTAGAAACTGTTTTAAGCGCGGTGACTGCGGGTTACCGAGTACTTCTGCTGGGGCCCCCGCTTCCTCTACCAAGCCTTGGTGGAGATAAACCACTTTGCTGGAAACATCCCGTGCAAAGCTCATCTCGTGGGTGACCACTACCATGGTGCGCCCTTCCTCGGCCAAGCCGTGCATTACCTTCAAAACGTCGCCCACCAGCTCTGGATCGAGGGCAGACGTGGGCTCATCGAACAGCATCACTTCTGGGTCCATGGCCAGCGCTCGGGCAATGGCACCGCGCTGCTGCTGGCCGCCGGACATTTGGGCAGGGTAGGCGTTTGCGCGTGCACTTAACCCAACCCGCTCTAGCAGCGCGTGGGCATGCTCGAGGGCCTCTTTTTTGGGCTTACCTAGCACGTGAATAGGCGCTTCGATAATGTTTTCGAGCAGTGTCATATGAGCCCAGAGATTGAAGCTCTGAAACACCATCGATAGCTTGGCGCGCATCTGCACCACTTGTTTCCAGTCCGCAGGCTCACGGCCATGTCGGGTGGTTTTGAAGAGGATCTGTTCGCCGTGGACAAACAACTCGCCTTCATCAGGCTGTTCCAGCAGGTTCATACAGCGTAAGAAGGTACTTTTGCCTGACCCTGATGCACCAATGAGGGTGATCACGTCACCTTTTTGGGCTTCAAGGGAGAGGCCTTTAAGGACTTCTGTATCGCCAAAGCGCTTTTTTATATTACGCACTTCAAGGGGAGTAGGCGTATTAGCCATAACTTAGGCTCCAGTACAGGGTTGCCGCGGTAGCAACGAGTTTAAAACGCGTGCTTGGTAGGCGGCTGGCGCGAAAAAGGGGCGATTCTATCAGGACTCTGCATGATACGCGTGTTTTATAAGATTGGCTTTTATCTTAACGCCTACCTGCCAGCCTGAAGCCACCTCTACGTTGTTGTTATCAAAGCTTTTTAAAAATATTTTGGTTGTGTGGTTAGTGGCTTTAAAGTGGCTTTGCCGGTTGGCAGGGCACCACAAGCAGCGCTGCCCGTGCGCCTATTTCTACGTTTGCATTGGGAAATACCACGCGTAGCGGCGTTTCTTCCACAATAAAATCACCGGCGATGCTGTCTTGAGCAAGGCAGGTGCCTGGTTCAAAGCGGCTAAAATTGGGCACATCGTCGTCAAAACAGAGGGAGAATGTTTCTGACTGCCGCATTAGCTCGTGCTTTACTCGAAAAAACGTCATGGTATCAGCGGGTTGACGGGGCGGCTCATCACCACTGCCCAGCGCACAAATAAGCGTGAGCATAGGCTCAAGGGCGGCCATATCGTTTTGCCCAAACGGCGCCACACGTCCCAGCTCGAAGGTAAACGATTGGGCACTGTGGTAGTGCTTGCTGTAATGGGAAAACGTCCAGCTATGTTGATGCTGGTGCAATACCGCCTGCATATCCGCTGCGGCTAGCCACGCCCATTGGGCGGGTTCGGTAGGGCTCTCTGCGAAGGGCTCCACCACAAAGCGTGTAAAGAGGCTCTCTCTAATGGCGGTATGCAGGTCGTAATGCAGCGCTGGTAGCGCCTGATGCCGGGCGTAAAAAGTGTCGACAGCTGCCATTAGCTCACGGGCGCGGTCGGGCTCGTCGCCTTTATCTTCCAAGTCCCGTTTAAATAAGCGGTTTAGATTAGTAGTAAGAAAGCGCTGCTGTTTTTTCAGGGCCGGTATATTGCCCAGTATCACCAGTGTTGGAGCACCTAACTGCACTGTGCTGGCTTCAAGGGCACATAGCCAGTTTCCGAGTAGCTCTACCGGCGCGGTTTCATTGCCATGAACAGCCGCTGAAAACACGCAGGCGTAAGCATTAGGGCGCACAACATCGGGCGTTAGCTCCAAAATGCCTGGCGCATGAAAGTCATAGGTACCGCTCGCAAAGCGACCCTTGCGAGGTGTGGGGCTTTCGTCGTCGAGCGTCCAGTCGAGCCATTGGCCTAGCATGGGAGGTTCCTTGGCATAGGGAATCAGCTTTTAAGATGCTCTACCTTTACCATGCATGAGCTTCGCCACAAGAGGATGCGTCGTTCGCATGAAAATGGTGGGTGCGAACATGAAAATACGTGGATAAAAAAACGCTTATATCCATTCGGGTATAAGCGCTTAGGTTAGCGACGAGAGGCGTCTTAATTACTCAGTACGCTGACGCTTCATTTCTGATTGGTACTCACTCGCCAGCGCGGTTTTCTGCTTCTCTTGCAGGCCACGGCCTGCCAATTGGAAAACCTCCTGCTCTTCTTCGTCTAGGTGGTGGGTAACCAAGTGCTGAAGTTGCTTGGCGTGGGTTAACCAGTTGGTAGCGCTATAGTCGGTTGTATCTAAAAGCTCGATCAGCTCGTCAATTTCGTGGTGCTCGGCAACGCTATGGCGGGCTTTTTCCTGGGTGAGATCGATATCCATCATGGGTATATAGAGGGCACGCTCCTCAGCGTTAGCATGGTATTTCAATTCGGCGCGCACCTGCTGATAGAGCGTGTCGCGCTCTTCGCTATCGCCGTGAGTTTCTACTAGGCGAGCCAGTAAATCCCGTTGAATGTCGTGATCCTTGCGTAGGGCTTCAAAAATGGTCATTCCAGGCTCCTTGGATTAGAACGTTTGCGGGATGTTAAAAAGCTAGTGCTCAACCCTATAAAGCGCAAGGCGCTCACATCGATGAAATCGAAGGAGGGCGTCGAAAACATTCGCTTTTTTCTACCTCACCCTGGTCTAAAGTGTAGCCAGCCTTTCAAAATCGTATTCAGTCTGATTTTCGTAAGCCCGCTAAGGGCGGCCCATCGCAATGCAAAGGAGTGAACAATGACGAAAGTATTGGTGCTTTATTATTCTATGTACGGCCATATCGATACCCTAGCCGCCGCCGTAGCGGAAGGCGTTAAAGAGGTGGATGGCGTAGAGGTCACTGTTAAACGTATACCTGAGACGATGCCAGAAGATGCGTTTAAAAATGCTGGCGGTAAGCAGGATTTTACGACGCCTGAAGCATCCCCCCAGGAGCTTGCCGATTACGACGCGATTATTTTTGGCACCCCAACGCGGTTTGGCAACATGGCGGGCCAAATGCGTACCTTCCTTGATCAAACCGGTGGCCTGTGGGCCAAAGGCGCGCTGCGCGGTAAGGTGGCCAGTGTGTTCACCTCGACGGGTACCGGTGGCGGTGATGAGATGACCATTACCTCTACCTGGACCACCCTTGCCCACCACGGCATGGTGATTGTGCCGATTGGCTACGGTATTGAAGAGCAGTTTGATATTTCTAAAGTCAGCGGTGGCACGCCTTACGGTGCCGCTACCCTGGCTGGTGGCGACGGTTCCCGCCAGCCAGACGAGCGTGAACTTAAAATTGCTCGTTTCCAGGGCAAACACGTTGCCGGGATTGCCGCCAAACTGGCGAGCTAGCACTCACACGCTGATGCCCAGACAAGCCTCACTGCTGTTGCAGTGAGGCTTTTTTTAACGGCTAATACGCTCAGCAATGGCTTTACCCAGGCTTGCCGTGGTGCCTTGGCCGCCTACATCGCGGGTAAGCACTTGGCTATCGCCTTCGCTGAGTACCGCTTCAATGGCGCTTACCATGGCGTCAGCGGCCTCTTTATAACCTAGATGCTCCAGCATCATAGCGCCGGACCAGATCTGGCCAATAGGGTTGGCGATCCCTTTACCGGCGATATCTGGCGCGCTGCCGTGTACCGGCTCAAATAAGCTGGGGAACTTGCCTTCCGGGTTGATATTGGCCGAGGGAGCAATGCCGATAGTACCGGTACAGGCGGGGCCAAGATCGGAAAGAATATCGCCGAACAGGTTGCTGCCGACCACGACATCAAACCAGTCTGGATGTAAGACAAAGTTAGCGGTGAGAATATCAATGTGGAATTTATCCACCTCGATATCCGGGTACTGTTTCGCCATTTCAGCAACGCGCTCGTCCCAGTAGGGCATGGTGATTGAGATGCCGTTGGATTTAGTTGCGGAAGTAAGCTTTTTGCGCGGGCGGGTTTGGGCCAAATCAAAGGCATATTTCAGTACGCGGTCAACGCCAGTGCGGGTCATCACTGTTTCTTGAATAACAATCTCACGCTCCGTGCCCTCAAACATTTTGCCCCCAATGCTTGAGTACTCACCCTCGGTGTTTTCGCGCACAACGTAGAAGTCGATATCGCCTGCATTGCGTCCTGCTAGCGGGCTTTTAATGCCGGGCATTAGCTTGCAGGGGCGTAGGTTAATGTATTGGTCAAACTGGCGGCGGAATTGCAGTAGGGATCCCCATAAAGAAATATGGTCGGGCACTTTGTCGGGCCAGCCCACGGCACCGTAAAACAGCGCGTCGAACTCTTTTAACTGCTCAAACCAGTCATCGGGCATCATTTTGCCATGCTCAAGGTAGTAGTCGCAGTTGCCAAATTCAAAGGTGGTGAACTCAAGGGCGATGTTGAACTGCCTCGCAGCTGCTTCCAGGGCGCTTAGGCCCTCAGGCATTACTTCGGTGCCAATACCGTCGCCAGCAATTACTGCAATACGGTGGGCCATGGAGACTTCCTTAGGTAATAAGTTATTAAGAGTAGACGATGAAAAATATCCTTATGGGAGATGAGTGTAGTACCTATGGCAGTAGAGATAATCAGGCTAAACTTCAATTTACTATTGCTTTAAAGTGAAGAATTGATGGCCCCATTAGATGACTTGGCTTTTTTTCAGCAGCTGGCGCGGGCAGGTAGCTTAACCGCCACTGCCCGTGAGTTGGGGCTTTCACTCTCGGCGGTGAGCAAACGGCTCAAGCAGCTGGAAGGGCGGCTTGGGGTGTCGCTTGCTGCACGCACCACGCGGCGTTTAACGCTCACCGCCGAAGGCGAGCGCTACCTTTCACAGGGTGGGCTGATTCTGGAAGAGCTTAAGGAACTGGAAGCTGCCTTAAGCGATTCTACCAGCCAAATGCTGAGTGGACGGCTGCGGGTAAACGCCACTTTTGGTTTTGGTCGACGTCATATTGCACCGCTGCTGTCGCGCTTTAGGACTCAGAACCCAGGTGTCGAAAGCTGGCTGGAGTTGACCAATTTCCCGCTTAACTTGAGTGACCACGGCTTTGACGTAGGCGTACGAATTGGGGCGCCGCCAGACTCTCGCTTGGTGGCGCGGCGCATTTTGGCGAACCGGCGTGTGCTATGTGCATCGCCTAGCTACATTAAACGCATGCCGGGGTTAAACGTGCCCGCTGATCTTACTCAGCACAGCTGTTTGGTGATCCGTGAAAACGATAGCGATTTTCCGCTGTGGCGTTTTGAGCGCTGCGATGCCCCTGAGAATGTTCAATCCGTCAAAGTGAGTGGCCCGCTTGCCAGCAATGACGGCGAGGTGATTACCCGCTTAGCGCTTGATGGGCATGGTGTCATGCTGCGCTCTTGGTGGGATGTTAACGAGCATCTTGCCAGCGGGGCGCTTTTACCACTATTGCCAAGCTGGCAGGGGGTGCGGGCGGATTTCTATGCGGTATATGAGCACCGCCGCCATGTTCCTGCCCGCATCAATACCTTTGTAGCGTTTTTAGCCGACCAAATGGCCGGTCGGGTGCCTGCGTTGCCCCAAGGCTGAACTTATTAAGGCAGTACCTTTTAGCGCGGCGGGCAGTTTTGATCCTGCACGACGTCGATCAACTCATCGGTTGGGAAGTTAAGCTCGGCTGCCCGCTGGCGCAGGCTTTGTTCTAGCTCGCTATCGATTTGCGGTGTGCGAGCGAGAATCCAGAGATAGTTGCGGTTGGGGCCAGAGACCAGCGCCCACTGGTAGTCGTCATCTAGCTCAAGCACATTATAGCCACCGTAAAAGGGGCCAAAGAAGCTGACTTTAAGACGTCCAACGCTTTCGTCGTCAATAAAATAGGCGCGCCCTTCAGCTTCATTCCACTCTTGATCGTCTAGGCTATAGCCCCGGTTAATGACTCTTACGCCCCCGTCGCTACGCAGGCTATAGTCGGCGGTGACGCAGTCAAGACCACGTTCAAAAGAGTGATCCAGGCGCGCTATTTCATACCATTTGCCTAGGTAGCGGTTAAGTTCAAAGTCGGTGACAGGTTCGGTACCTGCAGGTATGCCGGTACAGCCTGCTAACAATAGGCCGCAACATGCTGCGATCCCTGGCTTTGCCGCAGCGTAACAGGCCGATTTAAGCATCATGCTCTCCTATTCATTTAACTTAAAAACGCTAACGCTAGCAGTGTCGAGGAGTAAGCGCCATGGTTGTCGTCGACTACACTTAACGGCAGCAGTGGCTTACCACTCATACTCTTCGGCAGCACGATCAATAATTTTAACAACAAACAAGGAGTGTCTATGTGGCATCAGCAGGAGATCCATTTCCCAGAAATGCCGCGGGGCTTTCATCATGTGACCGATGATATTGCCAGGGCATTGCCCTGTTTGGCTGATTGCAGCCAAGGGTTGCTTCATTTGCAGCTTATGCACACTTCCGCATCGCTTACTTTAAATGAAAACACCGACCCTGATGTATGTCTCGATATGGATGCGTTTATACGCCGTTTGGTGCCCGATGGGCTGACTTATTTTCGTCATACGCTTGAAGGGCCAGATGACATGCCCGCCCATGTGGCGGCGAGCCTTTTTGGGACACAGCTTACCTTAGCTGTGCGCGATGGGCGTTTAGCGCTAGGTACATGGCAGGGTGTGTGGCTCGGGGAGCATCGGGAGCAGGGCGGTCTGCGGCGTTTGTTGGTGACATTGACTGGATGTTAAGGTTAGTAAGGGTTTTCTTGCTATTTTTAGATTATTTTTCCAATTTTCTTGCCATTTTAGTGCAGCCGTGAAGAATGATGCGCCTTCATAGTTTCAAAAAGGCGTGTTTGGTATGGATTTTACTCTTCCTCCTCTGTTGACGGCGATGGTTGATCGCGGCAACGGACTGCTGTGGGGCAGCGTGCTGATTTATCTTTTGATCGGCGCGGGCCTCTATTTCACTGTGATGACACGTGGCATTCAGGTGCGCTATTTCGGCCATATGTTCAAACTGCTGCGCACATCTCGCCAATCTAACGGTGGTATTTCCTCTTTCCAGGCGCTCTCCACCAGCTTGGCGGCACGGGTAGGTACTGGCAACCTTGCGGGTGTGGCGGTGGCTATTTACTTTGGCGGCCCCGGCGCGATTTTCTGGATGTGGATGACCGCCATGGTGGGTATGGCTACCAGCTTTGTGGAGTCTACCCTGGCTCAGGCATACAAAACCGACCACGGTGATAACACCTTCCGTGGTGGCCCTGCCCGTTATATTGAGCGCGGTCTTGGGTTGCGTTGGCTAGCGGTGCTGTTTTCTATCTGCTTGATTATTGCCTTTGGGCTGGCTTTTAACAGTGTGCAGGCCAACTCTATTGCCCAAGCGATGGAGCAGGCTTTTGCAGTTCCCACTTGGGTGATGGGGCTGGTGTTAATGGTTGTAGTGGCGCCGATTATTTTTGGCGGTCTGAAGTCGATCGCCAAAGTAGCCGAGCTGGTGGTGCCGTTAATGGCGCTGCTGTATCTGGTGCTTGCGCTGATCGTTGTGGCGCTGAATATTAGCGATTTACCCGCTGCCTTTATGACCATTATACAAAGCGCGTTTGGCTTGGAGCAGGCGGCCGGTGGCGCAATGGGCTACGCCATTTCTCAGGCGATTATGAACGGTATTCAGCGTGGTCTGTTCTCCAACGAGGCGGGTATGGGGTCGGCACCTAACGCGGCAGCTACCGCCAGTACACGACCTAACCACCCCGCTGCCCAGGGGTTTATCCAAATGCTGGGTGTGTTTTTGGATACGCTAGTGATTTGTACTGCGACGGCGGCGATTATCATTATGGCGGGGCCTGAGCTGTTAACCAGCGAAGAGAGTAACGGTATTCAGCTAACCCAGATGGCGCTTTCCAGCCACGTGGGTGAATGGGGCGGTATGTTTATTGCCGTGGCTATCTTGCTATTTGCGTTTACCTCGGTCATTGCTAACTACTCCTACGGTGAATCGAATATCGAGTACTTGGCAGGACGCCGGGCACCGGTCGCTGTGCTGATCTATCGCTTAGCGGTACTGGGTATGATTATGGTGGGTTCGGTGGCGAGTCTTGGTGCTATCTGGAACTTTGCCGACCTTTCCATGGGGATGATGGCGATTATCAACCTGGTGGCTATCTTACTGCTGTCGCCCATCGCGTTTGCGCTGTTCCGAGATTATGACGAGCAGCTTAAAGCGGGCAAAGAGCCGGTGTTCGACCCTAGCCGATTCCCCAAACTGGCTAACAAGGTAGACCCGAACGCTTGGCCTAAAAAGCAGTAACCTGATCTTAATGGTCGTCTAGCCCCACCCTGAAAAAGCAGGGTGGGGCTTTTTTACGACATCATGATTCGATTTTGTCGAATAAAACTGGGAAAACGTTGCGCTTTTGCTTATCTAAAAGCACCGTAAAATAGCCCCAATACCAACTACTTATTTGTTAAAGGCTATCTTATGACCACTCAAGCGCTGCTGGTGACTTCTTCTATTTTGGGCGACAACGGGCAGTCGAATGCGCTTGCCCACCATTTTAAAGCGCTGGCGGAGTCTCGCTCTGGCGTAGCGGTCACTCACCGGGACGTGGTAGCCAATGCACTCCCCCATTTGGCGATTGAGGAACTAGGTGCCTGGCAAACCCCTGCCGAAGAGCGCAGTGCTGAGCAGAAAGCGTTAGCGGCCTACTCCGATGAGCTATTGGCAGAACTGCGTGCCAACGATGTGCTGGTACTGGCGGTGCCGATGTATAACCTAGGCATTCCTTCTCAGTTAAAAGCGTGGTTCGATCGGGTACTACGTGCCGGTGAAACCTTCCGCTACACTGAAAATGGCCCCCAGGGTTTGATTGAAGGCAAACGGGCGATTATTCTCGCTGCCCGTGGTGGTCAGTACGCGGGCACCGAGCTTGATAGCCAAACGCCACATCTAAAAACCATGCTTGGTTTGATGGGCATTAGCGATGTCGAGGTCGTTTTTGCTGAAGGTTTAAACATGGGCGATGAAAAGCGCGATGCGGCGCTAAAAGAAGCGTTTCAAGCCATTGATCAGTTGGTCGAAGCGCTCTAAAACACCGTCTAGCCGCTGAGACAAGCAGTCATTAAGAAAAACCAGTCGAGAAAGCAATGCCGCGCCCGGAGCTGCTTGAACAAATCTATACCATCGTTGATCAGATTCCCGCTGGACGGGTGACGACCTATGGGCGTGTTGCAGCAATGACAGAGGGCGCTACCCCGCGCATGGTGGGCTCGGCCATGCGTCACTTGCCAGACGGGCATCAGTTGCCCTGGCACCGGGTAATCGCCGCGTCGCTGACGCTAGCTGACCATGGTGGTGCTGCGCGCCAGCATCAAAAGCTACGTGACGAAGGCGTGGTGTTTGATAGCAAAGGGCGGGTGCCCGCTCATCTTGTCTGGCCTGATTGAGCTAAGTGACGCGCGCTAAAAAATAACGCCGCTCGAATTGAGCGGCGTTATTGGTTTACTCTTCCAGGTTAGCCCCAGACTTCCAGGACCAGTCGCGCCAGCGAAGGTCAAACAGATCTTTGCGGCGGTCTTTTAGGTTGGTCACCGAGCCTTCGGCACGCACCACCGTCAGGCGCGTTAAATCGAGATCCGAGAAGAAGATCATTTCGGTGTTAGGCGTCGTTTCTGCCAGTACTGCATCATGGGGGAAGGCAAAGTCAGACGGCGTAAACACAGCTGATTGCGCGTACTGGATATCCAAGTTTTCAATCGAGGGTAAGTTGCCGACGCTGCCGCATATCACCACGTAGCACTCGTTTTCGATGGCACGTGCCTGTGCACAGTGGCGTACACGCAGGTAGCCGTTTTTGGTGTCGACCCAAAATGGTACGAAAAGAATATCCATATCCTGGTCAGCCAGTAGGCGGCCAAGCTCCGGGAACTCCACGTCATAACAGATTAAAATGCCTACGCGTCCTGCGTCGGTGTCGAATACTTGCAGTTCGTCGCCACCCTCAATCACCCAATCGCGGCGCTCTTGTGGGGTGATATGCAGTTTAAACTGCTTCTCTACTTCGCCGTCTCGGTGGAAGAGATAAGCGACATTATAGAGTCGATCATCTTCACCCACCTCAATCATAGAGCCACCAACAATGTTGATGTTGTATGAGACTGCCATTCTCGACAGCTCGCTCTTGAATCGGTCGGTAAAGCTTGCAAGGAAGCGTATAGCGGCCGTCTGGTCTTTTTGGGCGGCGCGATCTTGCAAGCCCATCAGTGGCGTTGTGAATAGCTCGGGAAAAACGGCAAAGTCACTTTGGTAATCTGATAACGCATCTACAAAGTATTCAATCTGCTGTAGTGCTGCTTCAGCAGACGCGAACTCACGCATTTGCCACTGCACGGCACCTACGCGAACTTGCGTGGGGCGGGTATCGAGCACGCTTTCAGCGGGTTCAAACAGGATGTTATTCCACTCAAGTAGAGTGGCGTAGCCACGTGACTGTTCATCTTCTGGCAGGTACTTACGCAGTAGTCGCTTTACCTGGAAATCATTTGCCAGTTGAAACGATAAAATGGGGTCGTAAATCTCTTTACGAGAGACTTTTTCAATATATTGGGCTGGCGTAAGTTCTACCGCGTGTTGATGATATTCAGGTATCCGCCCCCCGGCTAAAATAGCGCGCAAGTTGTGTGACCGGCACAGCTCTTTGCGTGCTTCATATAAACGCCGTCCTAGACGGTAGCCACGGTAGTCGGGGTGGATCAGCACATCCAGCCCGTACATGGCATCGCCATCCTCATTGTTGAGGATCGTTTCACGATGGCCGATGAGGTCGTCATATTTATGCGGATTAGAAAACTCGTCGTAATCTACCTGTACAGTAAGTGCTACGCCCACCAATATTCCATCATCCTCAATGGCAATTTGGCCATCGGGAAATTCCTTGATGAGCTTGTCAATGGTGTGCTTTGGCCACGCACCGCCGATGTCGTGATACACCGCGTCCATCAGCGTTTTGAGCTGTTCGTAGTCATCGCTGTTGAGATTGCGAAGATTAAGATGCAGGTCTTCTAGGGACATGTATAAGGTTCCCGGCCGTCGAATGAAGTTAGCCTATTGTATCATTGCTGAGCGCTGCTCGTTTTATCTGCTGCCACCGAACGCACCAGCGGCCGCGTTAGCGTCTGCGCCATGATCACACCCGCCAAAATTAACAGCCCGCCGATGAAGTGGAATCCAGCCACCCGCTCACCTAAAAATGCCATCGCAATAAGCGCACTAAACAGCGGCATCAGGTTGATAAAAATACTCGACTGGTTAGCGCCGATTTGGCGCACTGCGCGCATCCATAAAAAAGTAGTGATAATTGAGGCAGGAATGCCCGCGTAGAGAATCAGCCAAATATTGTGGCTATCCACCGGTGTCATTGGGCCCATTAAATAAGGTGGTAGCAAGAACAGCACCGCAAAGCAGACCTGAGCATAGAGCATTACCCAGGGCGGTAAGTTCATTGCCCAGCGCTTAAGCATCACGCCATACAAGGCGTAACAGGTAGCGGCGACGACCATCAGCGCGTCACCGTAGGCGACCTGGAGCTGCAGTAAGGAGAGCGGGTTACCTCGGCCAAGCAGCACGGTTACCCCCACAAAAGCCAGCACACCGCCAACGACCCCGCCTAAGGTGGGCGGTTCGCGTAAAATGAGCGCGCTTAACAGCACTGTTAATAGAGGCACCATGGCCGCTAGTATGCCCATATTGGTTGCAGTGGTCGTTTCAGCCGCCACATAAGCTAAGCCTTGCCACAGCCCCATGCCTAATAGCCCTAGTAGCGCCAGTTTAGGCCAGTTGCGATATATCTCCTCACGGTGGCGTAGTACTGCAGGCAGCACAAACGGAGTCATGACCACCAGAGCTAACAACCAGCGTAAAAAAGCGATGCTGCTGGGGGCAATAGCACCGACGGTTAATTGGTTAATAGTCATATTCCCTGACCAGATCAACACCGTGGCCAGTGGCGGTAAAAAATAAATCAATGGCATAGCACGTTCCCTAATTGTTAGCCGGTTAATGTGACGCGCTTTGCCGTGATGAGCAAGGCCTAAGGCGGCCCAGTACCGTCGTGATTTCAAAGCGTGATATTAAGATGGGTAAAGGTCTGTACGTCGTGGCAAGTATGTCATACGCTTGTTTGAATGTTTTCGGCAAGAAGTTCTAAAATTTAGAAGTTCTAACAATAGTGAAGCTCTAACACTGTAGGAGCACCGTGATGAACCATACGCCCGCTTATCCCAACCTTTTTCGCCCGCTGACCCTCGGCCATTTAACGCTTCCCAATCGTGTGCTGATGGGATCGATGCATACCAATTTAGAAGAGGCGCCCAACGGCTTTGAGCGCTTGGCCGCGTTTTATGCCGAGCGCGCGCGCGCGGGCGTTAGTCTGATCGTTACCGGGGGTATTGCTCCAAATGCCGAAGGCGCGGTTTTTCAGGGCGCTAATGCGCTGATGGATGAGTCCCAGGTACAAGAGCATCGGCAGGTGGTGGACGCTGTGCATGAGGCGGGGGGGCATCTCTGTATGCAGATCCTTCACGCTGGCCGATATGCTTACTCTCCTGAGCTAGTGGCCCCCTCCGCTATACAGGCGCCTATCAACCCATTCACCCCGCGGGCGCTTTCAAGCGATGACGTTGAGCAGCAAATCGCTGACTACGTGCGCTGCGCAACGCTTGCCCAGCAGGCGGGTTATGACGGTGTTGAGGTCATGGGGTCCGAAGGCTATCTGATCAATCAGTTTATTTGCCAGCGTACTAATCAGCGCGATGATGAATGGGGCGGTAGCTTCGAGCAGCGTATCCGCTTCCCCGTGGAAATTGTTGCGCGTATTCGTGCAGCGGTCGGCGAGCGTTTCTTGCTGATTTTCCGCCTCTCGATGATTGACCTAGTGGAGGAGGGCAGCACGTGGGAAGAGGTGGTTCAGCTTGGGCAGGCCATTGAAGCTGCCGGCGCTAACGTGATTAATACCGGTATTGGCTGGCATGAAGCGCGGGTGCCAACCATTGTCACCAGCGTTCCCCGCGCCGCCTTTACCGAAGTCACTAAGCGTATTAAATCAGCGCTCTCTATCCCGCTGATTACCACCAATCGCATCAATATGCCGGAGGTGGCCGAGCGCGTGCTGGCTGAAGGTCACGCCGATATGGTTTCCATGGCGCGTCCTTTTCTGGCTGACCCAGAGTGGGTAAGCAAAGCCGAAGCAGGCTTGGCGGAAGAAATTAATACCTGCATCGCCTGTAACCAGGCCTGCTTGGATCACACCTTTATGGGCAAGCTGACTTCATGCTTGGTAAACCCCCGTGCTTGTCACGAAACCGAGTTAAACCTTGACCCCGCGCAAACGCCTAAGCAGGTAGCAGTGGTGGGCGGTGGTCCAGCGGGGCTGGCTTCTGCTGTCGCAGCGGCAAGTAGAGGGCACCACGTGGTCCTGTTTGAGCGCCGCAGCGAGCTGGGCGGGCAGTTTAACTATGCCCGCAAAATCCCCGGCAAAGAGGAGTTCAATGAAACCCTCCGTTACTTCCGCGTTATGTTGGAAAAGCATGGGGTAGAAGTGCGTTTAAACACGGCGGCCACTCCCGACAACCTCGCTGAGTTTGATGAGGTGGTGGTTGCCACCGGCGTGATGCCCAGAGAGCTGGCACTCCCAGGGGCTGATCACCCCAGCGTGCTTAGCTACGCTGAAGCGATTGAGCAACCCGAGCGGGTAGGCAAGCGCGTAGCGGTCATTGGCGCGGGTGGCATTGGGTTTGATGTATCAGAGCTATTGGCCCACCAAGGGCATCCCTCACTGGATCTAGATGCCTGGTGCGATGAGTGGGGTGTCGACCTCGCTATGGGCGAGCGGGGTGGTTTAAAATCGCCAATGCCACCAGCCTCATCCCGTGAAATTGTTATGCTGCAGCGTAAAAGTTCTAAGCCCGGCAAGAATCTGGGTAAAACCACGGGCTGGGTGCACCGCGCATCGCTAAAACAGCGTGGTGTGAAAACCCTGACCGGCTGCGAATACCTTAAAATCGACGATGCAGGCTTACATATCCGTCGTGATGACGAGGAGCAGGTGCTGGCGGTAGATTCGATTGTTGTTTGTGCAGGCCAGGAGTCGGTGCGTGATTTAATTGCCCCCCTCAGCCAGGCTGGCGGTCGTGTCCACGTGATTGGTGGTGCAGATGAAGCGGCCGAACTGGATGCCAAGCGTGCTATTGACCAAGGCACGCGTCTTGCCGCTGCGCTTTAGTCAAGTTATTAGCGCGGGTGACGTAAACGTTTAAATGGCGATAGACTGGTTAACCAATTTAGCTGTTAACCACGGTTAAATCTCCAAGGCGCGGGTGGCACCCAGCCCGCGCTGTACGACCGCGAGATAAAAAGGACTATTGCCATGCCCTCGGAGTGCACCCCACGATTTTTAGCCAGTGATAATACGTCCGGAATTTGTCCGGAGGCCATGCAATATCTGCTAGAAGCTAATCAAGCCGATGACTTAGCCTACGGTAACGACCGTTGGACCGCCCGTGCTGCTGATCGTTTTCGTGAAATGTTCGACTACGATTGCGATGTGTTTTTTGTCTTTAACGGCACTGCCGCTAATTCATTGGCGCTCTCTGCGATGGGGCGTAGTTATCACAGCGTCATTTGCCATGAGCTGGCGCATATCGAAACTGACGAATGCGGTGGGCCCGAGTTCTTTTCCAATGGAGCTAAGCTGCTTACCTCACCAGGGGCGAATGGCAAGTTAACGCCGCAAGGTATTGAGGCGTTAGTAACCAAGCGCAGCGATATTCACTACCCCAAGCCCAAAGTGGTTTCGCTTACCCAGGCGACTGAAGTAGGCACGGTGTATTCGCGTGAAGAGCTGCTCGCCATTCGCGCGATGGCCGATAAACATGACCTACGTCTGCACATGGACGGCGCGCGGTTCGCCAATGCCTGCGCCGGTCTCAATGCGAGCCCCGCCGAGCTCACGTGGCAGGTGGGTGTCGATGTTCTGTGCTTTTCAGGCACTAAGAACGGCCTTGCGTTTGGTGAGGCTATTCTGTTTTTCAACCGTGATTTGGCTGAAGACTTTGCCTACCGTTGTAAGCAGGCAGGGCAGTTGGCATCAAAAATGCGCTATGTTTCCGCGCCTTGGTTGGGGCTTTTGGAAAGCGGTGCATGGTTGACCAATGCTGAGCACGCTAACGCGATGGCACGCTATTTATCGGAAGGGTTGCAGGCACTTCCCGGTGTTTCACTGATGTTTCCTACCCAGGCGAACAGCGTCTTTGTTGAACTGCCCCCCCAGGCCATCGAAGCGTTGAAAGCTAAAGGTTGGACCTTCTACACCTTTATTGGCGCCGGTGGTGCGCGTTTTGTCTGCGCTTGGAACACCACCGTTGAATTGTTAGATCAGCTATTAGTCGATGTAAAAGCAGTACTAGAGTAACGCGCCATGCAGCTTTTATTGTCGATGCGCCGCCTTATGGCGGCGTTTTGCGTTCTATTCACGGCTGCTGATTTTGATTTAGCGAATATGCGCTGAGCGATTTCAACGCAACTAAACCTCTTCTGTCATGCTCATAACCATAACGCTGCAGCGTTGAAGAATTAGTAATTACTTTTTGCTAATGCTGACTACGCTGATAAAGCGACACCTCGTTTTGTACGCCGTTACAACGCTGTGTTTGTGCGGTAGCTGCCTGAGGATGGGCTACAGGAGAGTTCAATGAGCATCTTTGATCACGTCCAAGACCGATTCGCCCGCGTACAGCAAGAAGACATTAGCCTGGAGGAGTATCTAGCGCTTTGCCGCAGAGACCCTAAGGTCTATGCGAGTGCCTCTGAGCGCATGCTTGAAGCAATAGGCGAACCTGAAGTGATCGACACGGCGAAAGACCCGCGTCTGTCACGCATTTTTTCGAATAAGGTGATTCGCCGCTACCCTGCCTTTGCCGAATTTCACGGCATGGAAGAAGCCATTGAGCAAATTGTGGCTTACTTCCGCCATGCAGCCCAAGGGCTAGAAGAGCGTAAGCAGATCCTCTATTTATTAGGGCCGGTGGGTGGCGGTAAGTCGTCGTTGGCTGAGCGCTTGAAACTGCTGATGGAGCGTATCCCCTTTTATGCCATTAAAGACTCCCCCGTTTATGAGTCGCCGCTAGGGCTATTTTCTCCTGAGGAGGACGGCGAACTACTGGAACAGGAGTACGGCATTCCCCACCGCTACCTGCGCAGCGTGATGTCGCCCTGGGCTGCTAAACGACTTAAAGAAGCCGGTGGTGATATCTCCCAGTTTCGGGTAGTGCGGCTTTACCCCTCACGGCTGAATCAGATCGCCATTTCTAAAACTGAGCCGGGCGATGAAAACAATCAGGATATCTCCTCCTTAGTAGGTAAGGTGGATATCCGTCAGCTAGAGCTTTACTCACAAGATGACCCCGATGCTTACAGCTTCTCAGGCGGGCTGTGCCGCGCTAACCAGGGGCTGATGGAGTTTGTGGAGATGTTTAAAGCGCCGATAAAGGTGCTGCACCCGCTACTTACCGCGACCCAAGAGGGGAATTACAACCCCACCGAAGGCATGGGGGCTATTCCTTTTGACGGCGTGATTTTAGCCCACTCCAATGAGTCGGAATGGCAGGCGTTTCGTAATAACCGCAACAACGAGGCGTTTCTAGACCGGGTTTATATCGTCAAGGTGCCTTACTGCCTACGGGTCTCTGAAGAGATCAAGATTTACCAAAAGCTACTGGAGGACTCTTCCCTCAACGCAGCGCCCTGCGCGCCGGATACGCTGCGTATGCTGGCTCAGTTTTCGGTGCTTTCGCGGCTAAAGTTGCCAGAAAATTCCAGCATTTATTCGAAGATGCGCGTTTATGATGGCGAGAACCTGAAAGACACTGACCCTCGGGCTAAGTCGATTCAAGAGTATCGTGACGCGGCCGGTGTTGATGAGGGGATGCAAGGGTTATCGACCCGTTTTGCATTCAAGATTCTCTCCAAAGTATTCAATTTCGATAGCACAGAAGTCGCGGCCAACCCCGTGCACTTACTCTATGTGCTGGAGCAGGCGCTAGAGCGCGAGCAGCTACCCTCTGAAGTGTTTGAGCGCTATATCGGTTTTATTAAAGAGTTTTTGGCGCCCCGCTATGTGGACTTCATTGGCAAAGAGATCCAAACCGCCTACCTGGAGTCTTACAGCGAGTATGGCCAGAATATTTTCGACCGTTATGTAACCTATGCTGATTTTTGGATTCAGGATCAAGAGTACCGCGACCCCGAAACCGGCGAGCTGCTTAACCGCCAATCGCTGAACGAGGAGCTTGAGAAAATTGAGAAACCGGCAGGGATTTCCAATCCGAAAGACTTCCGCCATGAGGTAGTTAACTTTGTGTTGCGTGCTAGGGCGCAAAATAACGGCATGAACCCCAGTTGGCAGTCCTATGAAAAACTCAAAGGTGTTATCGAACACAAAATGTTCGCCAATACTGAAGAGCTGCTACCGGTGATCTCGTTTAATGCCAAGGCCTCGAAGTCTGACCAGAAAAAACACGAGGATTTTGTGGCGCGCATGGTAGACCGTGGCTACACCGAAAAACAGGTTAGGCTACTGTCGGAGTGGTACTTACGTGTACGCAAATCCCAGTAGCGGATGGTTCTTAAGGCTAGTGCCGGGTAATAGGGCTAGCGCTTAAGGCCACGGTTAAGGAGGTCGTATGACCTACTTTATTGATCGCAGACCCAACGCTAAGCACAAAAGCGCGGTCAATCGACAGCGCTTCCTAGAGCGTTATCGTAAGCACATCAAGCGTTCGGTGGAGGAGGCGGTGAACCGCCGCTCCATCACCGACATGGAGCGGGGAGAGAAAATATCCATACCCACTAAAGATATCTCTGAGCCGGTCTTTCAACACGGCCCCGGCGGTGCGCGAAATATTGTATCGCCGGGGAATAAGGAGTTCTTGGAAGGCGATAAAATACGCCGCCCTAGCGGTCAGGGCGGTGGTGATGGCGCAGGGGAAGGGGGGGCTTCTAACCAGGGCGAGGGTAACGATGAATTTGCCTTCACCCTTAGCCGCGAGGAGTTTCTGGAGTTTGTGTTCGACGGTTTAGAGCTGCCTCATTTGCAACGCAAGCCGCTTAAATCCCTCGAAGAAATCAAGATGGTGCGGGCAGGGCTAGCTCGGGATGGTGTGCCATCACGTATTAGCATTACCCGCTCAATGCGGGAAGCCTATGCACGCCGTATTGCCATGCGTGCGCCTATCAAGCGGGCGTTAAAAGAGGCTCAAGACGCGCTAGCTGCCGAAGAGCGTAAAGACCCAGTATTGCGCAACCCTGCACGTGTTGCCGAGCTGAAGGCCGAGGTCGAGCGCCTGGAGAAACGCATCGAAGCGGTGCCGTTCATTGATACCTACGACCTGCGTTATCACCAGCTGGCCGCACAGCCTCAGCCCTCAAGCCAAGCAGTGATGTTCTGTGTGATGGATGTATCCGGCTCCATGACGCAAAACCATAAAGACATCGCTAAGCGATTCTTTTTATTGCTCTATCTGTTTTTAGAGAAACATTACGAAAAGGTCGAGCTGGTGTTTGTGCGCCACCACACAGCGGCGCGGGAGGTCAGCGAAGAAGAGTTTTTCTACTCCCGGGAAACGGGCGGTACGATTGTTTCTAGTGCGCTCACGTTGGTGAATAAAATCATTGAGAAGCGCTACCCGGCCGGGCTGTGGAATCTCTATGTGGCGCAAGCTTCCGACGGTGATAACTGGGACGACGACTCAAATATTTGTCGGGATTTGCTGATCAAACAGCTTATGCCGCAACTGCAGTACTACGCTTATGTAGAAATTACCCCTCACGACCATCAGTCGCTTTGGCATGAGTATGAAACGGTGGCCGCACAGTTTTCTGAGCGGTTTGCCATGCGTCAGATTGTTGATGCGGGAGATATCTACCCTGTCTTCCGTGAGCTGTTTAAGCGCCGCTTAAGCCAGGAGCGGTAACGCGAGTAGAGGAGTGCGCTATGAGTGTAACCCGCAAACCAATAGCCACCGGTTCCGACTGGAATTTTAGTGTACTAGAGCGCTTTGACGAAGAACTCGCCAGGCTCGCTGATGAGTATCGGCTGGACACCTATCCCAACCAAATAGAGGTAATCACCACCGAGCAGATGATGGATGCTTATGCCAGTGTAGGTATGCCGGTGGGCTACCATCACTGGTCGTTTGGCAAACAATTTCTTGCTGTCGAGCAAGCATATAAACGTGGTCAGATGGGGCTTGCCTACGAACTGGTGATTAACTCTAACCCTTGTATTGCCTACTTGATGGAAGAGAACACCCTGATGATGCAGGTGCTGGTCATTGCCCACGCCTGCTATGGGCATAACTCGTTTTTCAAAGGCAACTACCTGTTTCGCACCTGGACTGATGCAGACTCCATTGTTGATTATCTGGTTTTTGCCCGTAAATACATTGCTCAGTGCGAAGAGCGCCATGGCGTTCATGCGGTAGAGCAGCTATTGGATGCCTGTCACGCGCTGCAAAACTATGGTGTCGATCGCTATAAGCGTCCTTCGCCTATTTCTGCGGAGGAAGAAGCCAAGCGGCAAGAGGAGCGCGAAACTTACCTGCAAACCCAGGTCAACATGCTTTGGCGAACGATCCCAGAGCCGCCTAGCGGTATCGTTCCGCTGCCGGGTAGCCTACCAAGCAATGATGATCCGTTGGGGTTGCATGATGGGGTCTCCTACCCACCGGAGCCGCAGGAGAACCTGCTCTACTTTATCGAGAAAAATGCCCCGTTACTGGCGCCCTGGCAGCGTGAAATTGTGCGGATTGTGCGTAAGCTGGCGCAATACTTTTATCCACAGCGGCAAACCCAGGTGATGAACGAAGGCTGGGCCTGTTTTTGGCACTACACCTTAATGAATCGGCTCTATGACGAAGGCAAGGTGGATGAAGGCCTGATGCTGGAGTTTTTGCAATCCCACGCGGCGGTCATCAATCAGCCAGGCTTTGATAGTTCCCACTACAGCGGCCTTAATCCCTATGCGTTGGGCTTTGCGATTTTTATGGATATCAAGCGTATCTGTGAAGCTCCCACTGAGGAGGACAAAGAGTGGTTCCCGGATATAGCGGGCAGCGCGTGGCGAGACACCCTTGAGTTTGCTATGCGTAACTTTAAAGATGAATCCTTCATCCAGCAGTTTTTGTCGCCCAAGGTCATGCGCGATCTTAAGCTTTTTTTAATCGTCGATGATGATCAGTCAGAAACGATGGAGGTGGCCGCGATTCATGACGACCGAGGGTATAAGCGAGTGCGCAATGCACTTTCAAGCCAGTATGCGCTTTCATTGCGTGAACCTAATATCCAAGTGGTAGAAGCCGCCATTCGCGGTGATCGCTCGTTAACACTGCACCACGTTCAGGATAGCCGTCGACCCTTAAGCCGCAGTGTTTATCCAGTTATACGCCATTTACAGCAGCTCTGGGGGTTTCCGGTACAGCTGGTGTCAATAGAGGAGGGTAGAGTTACCCATCGATTTCGCTGGCCGGTAGAAGAGGAAAACAAAGACACTGGCTAGTGGTTCCCAAAAAATTACCCCGCGACAGGCGCGGGGTAATGACTTATAGCGTTAGCAAAGCGATTAGGCGTTATGCTTGCGCGGTCCAAGACTGACACCAGCCTTTGGGCTCAACGCTGTTCTGCGGGAACAGTTGGCAACCTTCTGTATCGGCGACCCAGAACATGCAGTTATCGCAAACTTCGCCTTCTTCATAGGCGGGGTGATCGCTTGCGTCACTTGCAACTTCAACGTAGTTAAGTGCTTGAGCGGTGGATGAAGAAGGGTCTAGGCGCGGCAGTTCTTGTGCAAATGCAGTTTTAGAAAGAATCCCAGCACCCAGCGGCAGAGCAGCAAGACCTAAAACGCTGTTACGCATGAACTTACGACGGCTTTGATTAGCCATGGTATCTCCTTATCGTCACGGACTGACGTTAGATCATAGTTACGGGTGGTGGTTCCACCTCTTTAACGTTTCAACACATGGTGCATAAACGTTGCCAGCTATATGCTAGCGCATGCTAAAAATTTGTGCGAATAACCTTATGAAAAGCGCGACAATTGGTCACGTTACGCCGCAGTGCTTGGTCTTGTCCGGTGGGCTGTTATACTCGGCCGATTGCCGCTTTGCGGTTTTTATATTTATTTTTCAAGGAGGGCGCCATGCAAAACGCAGTTATTTTAATTAATACTGAAAAGGGCCAGGTCAAAGCGGTCGCCGAGCGTCTAGCCGATGTTGAAGGCATCAGCGAGGTTTACTCCACTTGTGGCCGCTACGACTTGGTTGCTATTGCGCGAACCCGCGACTTTGAAAGCCTGGCCGAACTGGTTACCGAGCGGCTTAACGCCGTAGAGGGAATCAGTGATACCGAAACCCTTAATGCCATGCAGGTGCACTCCCGTCACGATTTAGAAACGATGTTCTCGGTTGGCTGGTAGCCGTTTCACCTGCGAACGTTAGTGCCAAATGAACACTACAAACACGTAAAAATAATCAAATAGAAAAATCAACTAAAATAAGTGCTTAGAAGATAGGTGCTTAGTAGGTAAGTATTCCAGGGGAGTAAGGTAGTTGGGGAAATCGCTTTTGCGCTGGCGTCGCCAGGGTCGACGTCTGGGTATTGCCGTGCTGTTTGTGGTGGTGGGAACCGGACTATGGGAGTTCCAGGGGCGCCAGCATCAGGATGCCTACACGTGGATGGGCGTGCCCACCTGGGATGGGTTTCATCCCACTACGTTTCACCGGGTGTTGCGTAACGATGGGTTTCTAGTGGGGTGGTCAGACGTGCGGGTAAACCCTCTCTGGGTTAGCTATCAAGTTACTGCGGTGCCAGATGATATGAGGATTGGCTCAAGGCCTAACTTTCAAGCTGATTGGCGCACGTTATGGCCTATTAGTGCTGATAGCTATGCAGGCAGTGGCTACGACAGAGGCCATCTAGCGCCCAACTATGCCATTGCTGCCGTGCACGGACGAAGTGCTCAAGTGGATACGTTCTTAATGAGCAATATGACGCCCCAGCGGCCCAACTTAAATCGTCAGCTTTGGCAGCGTCTTGAACAGTCCGTGATGGATCATTTTGCTCCGCGCTTTGAGCGCTTGCAGGTGGTAACCGGGCCAGTATTCCCTGAGCGCTTTATGGATAACGTGTTTAATCGGGTGGGCTTTGTAGAAGTGCCTGAGGCCTTTTACAAAATTATCGTAGCGCCTCACGATGAGGCACCGCTTGCACTTGCCTTTATTATGCCCCAAGACGTGAGGGGCAATGAGCCGCTTGAAGATTACCTTGTCACCATTGATGAAGTTGAAGCGCGAACAGGGCTTAACTTTTTTCCAGACCTATCGGCAGAGCTTGAGGCTGTACTGGAAGGAGAGCTACGTACCCAAGGGTGGGCGCTGGAAGATGTCTCTCGTAGGCCCGGGCGCTTTCAATAGAACAAAAAAAGGGATTAGAAAGAAAGCGATTAGCTAATATCTGGTGGGCAGTGGCGTCGAGAGTTGATTAAGGCGCCATGCCTGCAAATGCGACTGGCTACGCTTAGAAAAGTATCGCCACAGAGAGCGTATTAGCTTTGGGCTATAATGGATTCTAAGTCAATGGATAAACAGAGGGGGGTATAAACAGAAATAATTTTACGTAGAATTTCGTTTAAAGAGATGCAAACGGGGCTATTGAAAATGGTGCCCAGGAGAGGACTTGAACCTCCACGTCCATACGGACACTAGCACCTGAAGCTAGCGCGTCTACCAATTCCGCCACCTGGGCGCATCATCTCTAACAACTGTTTGTATTCGTATGGTGCCCAGGAGAGGACTTGAACCTCCACGTCCATACGGACACTAGCACCTGAAGCTAGCGCGTCTACCAATTCCGCCACCTGGGCGAATACAAACATACTGCCTATTGCTATAAGCCTTACTGCTTAAAGTCTTACTACTTGGCTGCACCTAGCTACATCGTGTAAAGGGGGTAACACAACGTAGTTTGGTGCCCAGAAGAGGACTTGAACCTCCACGTCCATACGGACACTAGCACCTGAAGCTAGCGCGTCTACCAATTCCGCCATCTGGGCAAGTGGCGCGTATGATACCCGGGTCGCGGTTAAATGCAAGCCCCAGAGGGCCTTTTTTATACCATAAATCGCACATTTACGACGCCAGATGGTTGGGTGATTGAACATGCGGCGCTATACTGCATACATGACCAAACAAAACATGAATTTACTCAGCCTTATGGGAATTGAACCAGCCGCTGAGCCAGCTTGTAAAACGCTAGCTGAATACTCTCACCCGCAGCATTTACTGGCTGCGTCTATTATTCGCCTCCCGCAGACGCAATTAAGGATGTTGATCGCATGAAGTATTGGACGTTGAGTGATGATCCGCACGCCGAGCGCGAGGCGCAAAAGTACGATAATCCAGCGCCTAGCCGCGAATACTTGCTAGCTGCTTTAGAAAGCTACGGCAAACCGATTACGCATGAAAACATGAGTCGGATGCTCGGCATTGAAGATGAGGATCATCTTGAGGCGGTGCGTCGTCGGATGGCGGCGATGGAGCGCGACGGCCAAGTGCTGCGCGATCGTCGTGGTGCCTACGCACTCATTGATAAGCTTGATTTGATCAAAGGCAAGGTGCTGGGGCATCGTGATGGTTTTGGCTTTATTTTGCGTGATGATGGCAAAAAGCCGGACTTGGTACTGCCTCCGCGGCAAATGCGTCGCGTTTTCCACGGTGATCACGTGCTGGTTCGAGTGAGCGGGCGTGACCGCCGAGGCCGGGATGAAGCCACTATTGCGGATGTGATTTCACGTAACACCCAAACCATAGTGGGCGTATATCGTAGCAATACGCCGGAGTTTGGCGTGCTTATTCCTGAGAATCCGCGCATCACTCAAGAAGTGATAATTCCTCATACGGCCAGCGCAGGTGCTAAAGATGGTCAGGTGATTTCCGCTAAAGTTGTTAAGCAGCCGGAAACCCGCGTTCAGCCGGTGGGTGAAGTGATTGAGGTGTTGGGTGAGCGTATGGACCCCGGCATGGAAATTGATATCGCCATCCGCAGCTACGATATTCCTGCTGAGTTCCCGCCTGAAGTGCTGGATCAAACAAGCGGTATTTCAGCGGAAGTGCTGGAAGCGGATAAGCAGCATCGGATAGATCTGCGCGATACACCGCTGGTGACTATTGATGATGAGTCTGCGAAAGACTTTGATGACGCGGTATGTGCCTGGAAAACCAAGTCGGGTAGCTGGAAACTGTTGGTCGCGATTGCTGATGTTTCCCACTATGTGCGTCCGGGCTCTGCGCTTGATGATGAGGCGCGTACGCGCGGCAACTCGGTCTATTTCCCTGGCCAAGTAGTGCCCATGCTGCCTGAGTTACTCTCTAATGGCTTGTGTTCACTCAATCCCCATGTCGATCGCTTGGTGATGGTCTGTGAGATGAATATCTCAAAGACCGGCGCCATTAGCCGCTACTCCTTCTATGAAGCGGTCATGAAGTCACATGCTCGCCTTACTTATAACAAGGTGGCGGCCATACTTGATAATGAGAGCGAAGAGGGTGAGGCGCTGCGCAATCAGCACCAGGATCTGGTGAAGCCGCTGCAAAATCTGCACGAGCTTTATCATTTGCTGCGTGAGGCTCGGGAAGAGCGCGGGGCGCTTGATTTTGATACCACCGAAACGGCAATTATCTTTAACGATGAGCGCAAGATTGAAAAAATTGTGCCTCGCACCCGCAACAATGCTCATAAGATCATCGAAGAGTGCATGCTTGCCGCAAACGTCGCTACGGCACGCTTCTTAGATAAGCACGACTTGCCGGCGCTTTACCGCATCCACGAGCGCCCAACCCCAGAGCGACTTGATAAGCTGCGCCTTTTCTTAAGCGAACTAGGGCTTTCGGTGGGTGGTGGTGATATGCCTACTCCGCAGGACTATCAGGCGCTGCGCGAAGTGATTATTGATCGCCCAGACGCTGACATCATCCAAACGGTGATGCTGCGCTCGATGAATCAGGCAGTCTATTCGCCCCAGAATGAAGGCCACTTCGGTTTGGCGTATCAGGCGTATGCGCATTTTACCTCGCCAATTCGTCGCTATCCTGACCTGCTGGTGCACCGGGCTATACGCTCGGTTATTCGCGGGCCGCGCCAGACTAACACCGTGGTGCGTGTCGAAGGCGCGCCCGTCGAGCCGCCGAGCAAGTGGTGTCCTTACACCTTTGAGCAAATGCTTGAGCTGGGTGAACACTGCTCAATGACCGAGCGGCGTGCTGATGAGGCAACCCGCGACGTTGAAAGCTGGCTTAAGTGTGAGTTTATGTCAGATAAGCTGGGTGAAACCTTTGACGGCACCATTGCCTCGGTGACTCAGTTTGGCTTGTTTGTGCGCCTTGATGCGTTCTATGTGGAAGGTTTAGTGCACGTTACTTCGCTGCCCTCTGACTACTACCACTATGAGGCAGAAAAACATCGGCTCAAGGGCGAGCGCACAGGCACTACCTATCGACTGGGCGACGGCCTAACGGTGCAGGTAGCGCGGGTCGATATGGATGACCGCAAGATTGATTTTGGCTTGGCCGATGAGAAGCCGCGCCCGCGTCGTCAGCCGCGCAAACGTCGTGGTGGAGAGAGTGGTGGAAAGAGTGGTGGAAAAGACGGGGGCGCTGAAAAATCTGCGGCTCCATCAGATAAACAGCCAACGCGCCGGGGGCCGCGTCGTACGCGTAACGGCTCGCGTAAACCTGCGCCGAATAAGGAGTGAGCATGAAGTCGGCGTCATCTCGGCGCAGCTCGCGTCCGGTTGTCCGTACCCCTGATGGGTTAGATCACGTGTACGGCGTTCACGCACTTGAAAGCCTGTTAGAGCGAGGCGAAACGCCCCGTGAATTATGGGTTCAGCAAGGTGCAGGCACTCGCCTAAAAGAAGTGGTTGCCAATGCGCAGGCGCGGGGTGCACGTATTAAAGAGCAGCCTCGGGAGCTGTTAGATCAGCTCACCCAAGGTGCGGCTCATCAGGGCGTTGTGGCATTTTGCCCGCCGCTGGTGCCCGAGGGAGAAGAATCGCTTTGGCTAAAACTGCGTGCTTGGCAGGCGCCGACACCTCCGCTGCTGTTGGTGCTAGACGGGGTTACCGACGTGCATAATTTTGGCGCCTGCTTGCGGAGTGCCGATGCTGCGGGTGCCCATGGTGTCATTGTCGCTAAGGATAAAGCAGCGCCCCTGAATGCCACTGTGCGCAAAGTAGCCTGTGGAGCCGCCGAAGTGGTGCCCGTTTACCAAGTGACCAACCTTTCACGCACCTTAGCCAAGCTAAAAGACGCCGGCGTTTGGATTACCGGGACGGCTGGGGAGGCTGAGGCTAGTGTGTTTGAGATTGATATGACCGGGCCAACAGCGCTTGTTATGGGTGCCGAAGGGAAGGGGATGCGCCGCCTGACGCGGGAGGCTTGCGACAATTTAGCCAAGCTGCCTATGGCAGGGCAGGTCTCTAGTCTGAACGTTTCAGTCGCCACGGGTATTTGTTTGTTTGAAGCTGTTCGTCAACGACAGCTTGCAAGTTAACTACCTGCCCACTAAAATACTTGCGCCCGTTTATCTATAAGCGGGCGCACGTTATTGGCTGATAGCCAGTACAAAACACAGTTCTGCTTGATGTCTTGGCTCCCATTGCTGTTTGCGGTAAGCCCGGGCATTTCAGTTAACTCCTTGCTTCCCTGTCGTCTAGCGTTTTTGCGCAAACACACCGGAAGCTGTCAAACCGCAAGGAGATTCCATGCGTCATTACGAAATCGTGTTTATGGTCCACCCGGATCAGAGCGAGCAAGTGCCGGCTATGGTCGAGCGCTACACCAGCATTGTTACCGAGAATGCGGGTACTGTGCATCGCTTAGAAGATTGGGGTCGCCGTCACTTGGCTTACCCGATCAACAAGATCCACAAAGCCCACTACGTGCTGATGAACGTTGAATGTACCGGCGAGACACTCGACGAGATCGAGAACATCTTCCGTTTCAACGATGCCATCATCCGCAGCCTAGTAGTTCGCTGCAAAGAAGCGATCACTGAAGCTTCTCCGATGATGAAACCGGCAGAAGAAAAGCGTCCGCGTCGCGAAGAAAAGCCGCGCGAAGAAGCTGAAGAAACTGCCTGATTCTATCCACTGCACGTTTTAAGGAGCTAGTCCATGGCACGTTTTTTCCGTCGCCGTAAGTTTTGCCGCTTCACCGCTGAAGGCGTCAAGCAGATCGATTACAAAGATCTCGACACGCTGAAGGCTTACATCACCGAAACCGGTAAGATCGTTCCGAGCCGTATCACCGGTACCAAAGCACGCTATCAGCGTCAGCTTGCGACTGCTATCAAGCGTTCGCGTTATCTGGCACTGCTGCCCTACTCCGATAGCCACCAGTAAGCGTTTAACGTGATGCTGGCACTAGCACGATGGCTGATGCGGGGCACGCCCTATGCCGCAGGCGGGGCAGCGCTAGCAACGCTAGTGCCTTGGCTGTTTTGGTTAGGAGCAGCCATTGCAGCGTTAATGACCTTGCGCAAAGGCTTTGCCCCTGCGCTACCGGTCATTATCTCAGCCGCGCTGCCGGCAGGTTTTTGGTGGGCACAGGGTGACGTGATTCCGCTTGCCAGCGTATTGCTGGTAACGCTAATGGCCGTCATCTTGAGAGAAAGGATGCGTTGGAGCGAAGCCTTAATCGTAGGGGCAATAGCCGCTGCGGTAATGGTTCAGCTTGGCATCTTTAGCCCACCAGGTGGAACCCAGCTAATGCTGGAGCAGTTGCGAGAGGGTTCCGACGAAGTCGATCGTATGCTCACAGAGTTTGCTAACCAGGGGTATGACACCCAGACACTTGCCGCGATAGTGGTGGGAGGTGTGACGGGCTTGGTTGTACTTTTAGCAGGCATTGCGTGTTTAGCTTTAGCACGAAGTTGGCAGGCTGGGCTTTATAACCCAGGCGGCTTTCGTGAAGAGTTTCACTCGCTACGTCTAGCCCCCAAAGAGCTGGCTATTCTAGTAGTGCTCGGGGCGGCTGGGATGATGCTAGGGGCGCATGCTTTGGCAATGTTGGGCTGGATTCCGCTATTGGTTGCTGGCGTTGCGTTAGTGCACGGGTTTATTGGATTAAAGGGGATGAACGGGCTGTGGCTGGTAGCATTTTATGTGCTACTGATCACGACCTGGCCCACGATTCTCATTGTGCTGCTGTTGGGGCTGATTGACACATTCGCGAACGTTCGCGCACGCCTTGCCCGCAGCAATTGACAAGAGGTTTACGAGATGGAAGTCATTCTGCTCGATAATATTGGTAAGTTGGGCGGCCTGGGTGACAAGGTCACTGTGAAGCCTGGTTATGGTCGTAACTACTTGGTACCTTACGGCTTAGCCGTACCGGCCACCAAAGAGAACGTAGAGGCGTTTAAAGCGCAGCGTGCTGAGCTTGAAGCCCAAGCCGCTGAGCGTAAAGCAGAAGCCGAAGCCCGTGCAGAGCAACTTAACGACATCGAACTGTCGTTGGTTTCTAAAGCCGGTGATGAAGGCAAACTGTTCGGCTCTATTGGTCCTCGCGATCTGGCTGACGCTATTTCCTCCGCTGGCATCGACGTTGCCAAGAGCGAAGTGCGTATGCCGCAAGGCCCGATTCGTCAAACTGGCGAATATGACATCGCTCTTCACCTGCATGTAGATGTTGACGCTGTTGTACGCGTGGTCGTTGTCGCAGAGTAAACGCTCTCGCCAACGCTGACGCCTCAAAGGGCGCGGGGATTCCCGCGCCCTTTGTTATTTGTAGACGCCCGATTGTAATCGGCATTGTTTTGGCTATATGAAATGCCAGCCAAGTGTCGTTCAAAACCCTCGGCTGTATAGGTAGGCCGTTGTTTTTAGAACGCCATTGGATCTGCTAACTTCCGTGGTTGGGGCAGTGGTTTCTCATTAAGATAAGTATCGTTGTTGGCTACGTATTACTGTCAAGGAGCTCGCTATGCAGGACAAGCCTTCTGCTGATCAGGAAACGGCAGCGCTGAAGTTGCCGCCGCATTCGCTAGAGGCGGAGCAGTCGGTGTTAGGCGGGCTAATGTTGGATAATCAAGCCTGGGATAACGTTTCAGAGCGCTTGGTAACCGACGACTTTTATCGCTACGAACATCGCCTCGTCTTCAACGTGATGATTCATTTAGCGGAGTCTGGGCAGCCGCTGGACGTGATAACGCTCTCTGAAGCGCTTGAAGCCAGAGATCAGCTCGATACGGTGGGTGGGCTGGCATTTCTAGCCGAGCTTGCCCGTAATACCCCCTCAGCTAGTAATATCCGCGCCTATGCGGATATTGTGCGTGAACGTGCGACGCTACGTAAGCTTATCCGGGCGGCAAATCAAATAGCCGACGGAGCTTTCTCCCCACAAGGGCGGCCAGCTGACGAACTGCTCAATGAGGCCGAACGGCTGGTATTTCAGATCGCTGAAGAGCGTCCGAAAACCGGTGGCCCGATCGGCATGAGTGAGCTACTCACCAAAGCAGTTGACCGCATTGATGAGCTGTTCAATCTCAAAGGTGAAATGACCGGGCTTTCCAGCGGGTTCCGCGATTTGGATGAGATGACATCTGGGCTGCAGCCCTCTGATTTGGTAATTATCGCCGGGCGCCCCTCCATGGGTAAAACCACTTTCGCTATGAATTTGGTAGAGCACGCGGTTATTGCCAGCGATAAACCGGTCATGGTGTTCTCTATGGAGATGCCTGCCGAATCGCTAATGCTACGTATGCTTTCATCCCTTGGCCGGATTGACCAAACTCGGGTGCGTTCAGGCCAGTTAGAAGACGAAGACTGGCCGCGCCTTACCTCAGCGGTCAACCTGCTGAAAGACAAGCAACTGTTTATTGACGATACGGCAGCACTCTCACCTAACGAGATGCGCTCGCGGCTGCGTCGGGTCGTGCGTGAGCACGGCAATATGGCGTTAGTTATGATCGACTACCTGCAGCTTATGCAGATCCCTGGCTTTTCCGAAAACCGTACGGGCGAAATTTCTGAGATTTCTCGCTCTTTAAAAGGGTTGGCAAAAGAGTTTCAGTGCCCCGTGGTGGCGCTTTCGCAGCTTAACCGCTCGCTGGAGCAGCGTCCCAACAAACGTCCAGTGATGTCGGATCTAAGGGAGTGTGTCACGGGAGACACATTAGTTATGCTGGCAAGCGGAGAACGATTGCCGATTCGTGAGCTGGTGGAGCAAACGCCTAATGTTGTCTCGTTAGGGGAAAACGGAAGACTCCATCGCTCCGCTACGGATTTAGTGTGGTCAGTGGGCACCAAGCCTGTGTTTGAAGTTTCCCTCGCCAGTGGTCGGCGTATTCGCGCCACTGCCAAGCATCGCTTAAAAGCACTGTGGGATTGGAAAACCGTAGCCGATCTAGCGGTGGGTGACCGTGTTGCAGTCGCCAGGCAATTGCCCGAGCCTGAGAGTCCGGTGGAGTGGGATGAGCATGCGCTTATTCTATTAGCCCATTTGCTGGGTGACGGCAGCTATGTCAAAGGACAGCCGCTGCGTTACACCACCGCCAGTGAAGCGAATAGCGAGGTCGTTAAGTGCTCTGCTGAGCAGTTTGGTTCAACCGTTACCCGCCATGCTGGGCGTGGTAACTGGCATCAGCTAGTCATTGCCGGTAATGGCAACCGTTGGCATGCAAAAGGGGTAGGGCGTTGGTTGAAGATGCTGGGCATTTTTGGGCAGCGTTCAGCCGAAAAATATATTCCTAGCGATATTTTTAAGCTTTCCAATCAGCAGCTTGCTTTATTTGTGCGCCACCTTTGGGCGACCGACGGTAGCATTACGTCGGATAAAAATGGCCGTACTCGGTTATATTTCTCTACGGTTAGTCGCCGCTTAATTGATGATGTTAGCGCACTGCTGCTGCGCTTCGGCATTGTAGCCAGAATTCGTCACGTGGTATCTGGGAAAGGTGATGGCTGGTATACCGCCGATGTGTCTGGGGGAGAGCAGCAAAAGCGCTTTGCTAAGTACATTGGCGCGTTTGGCCACCAGAAAGCGGCATTAGAGTCGCTTAAATCTGGGGCTGCCAATCTAAACACCAATATCGATACCCTGCCACAAGAAGTATTTGATTACGTTAAGCAGGCTATGGTGGAGAAGGGGATCAGCCAGCGTCAAATGGCATCGATGCGGGGTACTGCTTACGGAGGCTCTTCGCACTTTAGTTTTTCACCTTCTAGGGCGACGTTAAGCAGCTATGCTGACTTGCTCGGTGATGATGCTTTATCGCAGGTTGCTTCCAGTGACCTCTTTTGGGATCAAATTGTCGAGATACGTCCCTGCGGAGAGGAGGAGGTCTTTGATTTGACGGTGCCGGGTGATGCTTGTTGGCTAGCCGACGGTATCGTTAGCCATAACTCGGGCGCGATTGAACAGGATGCGGACGTTATCGCCTTTGTTTATCGTGATGAAGTCTATAATCCGGACAACCCTGACAACCAAGGGATTGCGGAACTGATTATTGGCAAGCAGCGTAACGGGCCTATCGGCACGGTGCACATGGCGTTTATAGGTAAATACACCCGGTTTGAAGATCTAGCGCCCGATCGCTATGGCGAAGCGTTTGGCGATTAACGTATGCGCAGGCGGTTAACGCAGATGCGGGTAATTAACTTGTGTGGAACAGGGCAGGTCGTATAATGCTCGCCCCTCTTTCGAAGCAGATAGACAGGAGTAGAAAATGGCAGGTGGTTTTAGACGTGGTAACCGAAAGCGTCTTCCTAAGCTGGAGGGCCGCGGGGAGTTGCAGTCGCTAGAGCGCGAAGGGCCATTTAAAGAGTGGTTGGGAATGCCTGACCTTTACCGCTACTTCCTGGTGGTGGAAGGGGAGAAGTACAGTTACCAAACCGAAGATGGTGAGTTGCCTGTGGCGGTTGGTGACAAGGTTGTCTTTCGTTATAAGGAAACCAAAGGCGGAAACTGGATTGATCGCAATTCACTAGGCAAGGCTATCGACCCGTCTGAATATCAATAATTGAACGCATAAGTTGACGTTTTGGTCAGGAACTCTTTTGTTAAGTTGCCGTCTCATGAAGTTAGTGCCAAGGTAACATTATTGTCATGGGTTTACGGGATGCTTTGCCCATGACAATGTCTAATAACAGGAGGGAACCATGGAGCTAAAAGAGCTTAAACAGTTTGTCGCAAACCACGACAACTTCGAAATTCGCGTTATTACCCACTCAGGCAGCCGCTTCTATCAGGTTGAGCTTGAAGATGTTGAAGGTGAGCGACATATGCTGACGCAACGTCATAAACCGATGCTGTTTCGCTCGCTAGATGACGTCTATCTGGAACTTAAGCGAGCAGGCATTCATCGCGCGTATCTAGTTCAGCATGTGCCGCAAGATGAAGTGATCGGACGCGATGCCCACTATAGCGAGCCGTTAACATCTCGCATGCCGCTCGTGTTTTAAGCAGTGGGTTTGGCGAGTTTGGTCAAAAAAACGCCTGCATATGTGTAATCGGTTCATTATTTAGCTTGTCGTTTTTCCCACCACTGCCCTAGCCAGATTCTGCGGCGGGCAAAAAATCGGTAGCCTGCATCCATTGCGCTGCGCAGGCCCGGTAAGCAAGATAGCCTTACTAGCCGCCGGTAACCCAGTACTGCATAAAGGGCCCGGCTGGCATCCATGCCTACATACCATATCCCTTTATTATCAAGTAAGTGAAGCTGCCCCATCATGTCATCAAACGAACGCCCAAGTTTAGCGGCGTTGAAGTCGTTGCTTTGAATATCTATCAGTTTGACCCGCTCTTGATGTCGGTGCTTCGAAAGCCATTCAACTTCGACCCGACAAAAAGGGCAGTGACCATCGTGAAAAAGTGTGACGGGCGCAGCTGCTTGAAGCGTAGAAAAACGGCTCATTGATACGACTCCTTTTGATAACCTTGAGTGTGGCTAGGTAGCCCATAACCTGGGCGCGTTTCTAATGTTGAGAGAAACTGCTCTGCCTGTTGACGGATAGCCTCGCGCTTCTCTTCCTTCATGCGGGAAAGGGAGCCGTAAATCAGCTTCATCCTGGGGTTGCGATTTAGTTGCTCGGCGTTAGTTTCTAAAAAATGCCAATAAAGACTGTTAAGGGGGCAGGCGTTAGGCCCTGTTACTTGTTTAGGGGTGTAGCGACAGTGTTGGCAGTGGTCAGACATTTTGTCGATATACTTACCCGATGCACAGTAAGGCTTGGAGCCCATCAAGCCATCGTCGGCATGGAGAACCATACCCAGCGTATTGGGTAGCTCCACCCACTCGCAGGCATCGGCATACACGGCTAAGTACCAGTCGCAAAGCGCTTCAGGCTTTACACCACATAGCAGGGCAAAGTTACCCGTCACCATTAATCGCTGGATATGGTGGGCATAGCTATTGTCGATGGTCATTTGTATGGCGCGCTGTAGGCAGCGCATGTCGGTGTTTCCGTCCCAATAAAAATTTGGTAGATCGCGCTTGGCGCTGAGTCCGTTTTTTTGCTTATAGCTGGGCATTTGCGTCCAATAAAGCCCGCGTACATACTCCCGCCAGCCGAGTATTTGGCGGATAAAACCCTCTACGGCATTAATGGGGGCCTTGCCTATGTGATACTGTTGTTCCGCCGCTTCGCACACTTCATGGGGGGTTAGCAGGCCAATATTGAGGGCCGCAGATAGTCGAGAATGATATAAAAACGGCTCGGTATCACTAATGGCATCCTGATAGCGGCCAAAGTCCGCTAGCCCATGGTCAATAAAGTGTTTTAAATCTACCAGCGCTTGGCGGCGTGTCACGGGCAAGTTGAAGTTATCCAGTGACCCCATATGCTCGCTAAAATGGTGCTGCGCATCTCTGAGCGCTTCCCGGGTTAACTCATCTTGGCTGTGCTGGGGCAGCGCTGGAAAGCTAAGCGCTGCACTAATAGGTTCACGGTTATCGTGATCAAAATTCCACTTACCACCGGCTGGTGCATCGCCTTCCATCAACAGCCCCGTGCGCTTACGCTGTTCGCGATAGAAGTATTCTAGGCGCAGCTGTTTACGCCCTCTGGCCCAACTAGCGAAGTCGTCTGGGGTGGTGAAAAAACGCTCATCTTCTAATAATGTCCATGGCAAGGCGGCGTCTTTGCGCGCCGTTATATCGTTCCACAGTCGCCACTCTCCAGGGCGGGTAACACGTATCTGATCGCAGCCGTACTGTTTGGCAATCCGTTCGGCTTCATTAAGAAGTGACTGAGTGTTGTCTGCATCGTCAATTCGGCTGTAGTGAACCTGGAAGCCTTTATCTCTCAGGGTTTGGGCAAAGTGTCGCATGGCGGCCATAAAGAGGCCGATTTTATGTATATGATGGGGGACATAGCGAGCTTCATCCGCGACTTCGCACATGGCTACCACCGCATTAGGGGGGGCATCTTTTATCGCTGTGAGTGAAAGGGACAGCTGATCACCGAGTACGAGCAGTAAAGGCTTGGACATGAATTTGCCTATAGTTATACAAATAATGTTGATAGTATAACTTTATGCCGTAACTTTGCTGGAAAGTGTTACTATTTTAGCCATTAAAAGTAGTCTTTTAGGAGTAGACGTATGACCGATAGCGTTGTGAAGGATCAGCCAGGAGCAGGCCGCTTGGCCCACGCGCCAAGTGACCATCCGGCTGTGCCCCGTGCGAAGGTAGGGGTAGTGCTGGCCAATCTTGGCACGCCGGATGCTACCGACTACTGGTCAATGCGTCGCTACCTGAATGAGTTCCTATCCGACAAGCGGGTGGTGGATTATGCCGGTTGGAAATGGCAGCCACTGCTTCAGCTCATTATTTTGACGAAACGTCCCTTTTCGTCGGGTCATGCGTACAAAAGTATTTGGAATACCGATAAAAACGAAAGCCCTCTGCTAACGACTACCCGTGCGCAAACGGAAAAGATGGCCGAGCGACTCAAAGCCCTCTACGGCGATAATGTAGAGGTTGATTTTTGTATGCGTTACGGTAATCCCTCCACTGAAAGTGTGCTAAACCGGATGAAGGAGAAGGGATGCGAGCGCATCGTCTTTTTCCCGCTTTATCCCCAGTATGGTTCGCCCACCACGGCCACCGCTAATGACCAGGCGTTTCGTACACTGATGAAGATGAAATGGCAGCCTTATATTAGGACCGTACCTGCCTACTTTGAACACCCAGCGTACATTCAGGCGTTAGCTAACTCGGTGCAAGAGGCTTACGACAGTTTTGAAAGCCGCCCCACGAAACTGGTGGCGAGTTACCACGGGGTGCCGGAGCGCTACCTGTTAGAAGGTGACCCCTACCACTGCCAGTGCCAGAAAACGACGCGGCTAATGCGTGAGAAGCTTGGCTTCACCAAAGAAGAAGTAGATACCGCTTTTCAGTCACAGTTTGGCCCCGAAAAATGGGTAGGGCCACAAACCGTTGATCACGTGGCGGCGTTGGCTAAGCAGGGGCATAAGCACATCGCGATTATGTCACCCGCCTTCTCATCGGACTGTGTGGAAACACTTGAGGAGATTAAAGAGGAAATCCACGACAGCTTTATGGAAGCCGGGGGCGAAACCTTCAGCTATATCCCTTGCTTAAATGACCGGGATGATCATATCGATGCGTTGTTAGCCGTCGTGAATAATGAACTATCGGGTTGGCTGTGTTAATTATCTACCTGTATAGCGTAATGCGCTTATCTGCCACGGGTTTTTAGCAGCTGGCGGCGGCGGTTTTTGATACTGCCAGGGCGTTTGGGGCGGCCGGGTTTTGCTACTCGGTTTTGCCCCACATCTTCATCCAGCAGTTCAGGCAGTGAGCCACGAGTGCTGGTGGTAAAGCGTAAATGCATGTGTAGTCCTGTTTTTGCCAGCATGTGCCCTGTCACGGGGGCAGTTAAAAACAGAAACAGGGTAATTAATAGCTCTTGCATGTGGGGTTCACGCTGGGTGGTTGTAAAGTAAACCATTGAAGCAATCAGCACACAGCCGATGCCTAGCGTAGTGCCTTTGGTGGGTCCGTGTAAGCGCATGAAAAAGTCTTTGAACTGCAGCATGCCAAGCGAGCCAGTAAAGGCAAACATCCCGCCGCAAATAAGCAGAAGCGATACCAAAGCCTCAATCATAATAGCAAATGTCATGTCAGCCTCCGTTACTCGATAATATCGCCGCGTAGCAAGTATCGACAAATTGCCATGGTGCTGATAAAGCCGAGTAAGGCGATTAACATGGCAGCTTCAAAGTACGTTTTTGTGTTGAACCAAAGCCCAGCAATTACGATAAGCGCAATTGCGTTGACATACATGGTATCTAGCGCTAGCAATCGATCGGGTATGTCTGGGCCTATAAGTAAGCGGTAAACATTCATTGCGAGTGCTAACACTATTAGCGTCAAACTGATCCAAAGGGCGATGGCTAGCATTCGAAAATCTCCTTTATGGGACGCTCGTAACGCTCATGAATGTCTTGAATAAGAGCCTGCTCATCCTCCATATCCAATACATGAATAAGCAGCGACGTATGATCTAGCCGAATATTGGTGGAAACAGTGCCAGGCGTCATGGTGATGGTATTGGCCAAGAGAGTAATGGCTAGCCGATCCTGTACTTGTAGTGGGTACTCAATAAAGCCAGGGTGCGGTGTCCGCTTAGGGCTCAAAATTAATAAGCTAACGTGCAAGTTGGCGACTACGATATCGGCAAGTACCCGTAAGACAAAGCGTACGAGCTTTATAGGGTGTTTAACCCGGGGGAAAGGCAGCCAAAAAGCGCGGGTTAGCAGCGGTATGCCAATTGCTAGCAGCACCCCTAGTAGCAGTTGGCCGAAAGCCAAGCTTCTCACCATTAGAAGCCAGGTGATTAATAGTATTAGTGACAGGGCAGGTGCGGGAAAATAGCGGGCAAACATTACTGCTCCTCCTCATCGCGCAAAGCAAAATCTGAAGGATTTACTTCGGGCAGTATGGTCTGAATAGTCCGCTGTGGCGAAGCAAGTTGCTCAGCAGTGGCTTGGGTGTATTCGCTTACAGGCCCCGCCAGTAACACTAACAGCGGCGCGCTAATCAATAACCACGTTACGCCAGATAGCTGCAAGGGAGTGATACGTGGCCCGCTGGGAGCACCTTTGTAGCTCGCCCAGAAAAACACCGAGCCAGCCCGAGAGAGGGCAATCATGGCCGCTAAACCAGCCAAAAGTAATAGTGGCCACAGCCATGGCCTCTGTGCGCTATCCGCAGCCTGCATCAAGAGCAATTTGCCCAATGCCCCAGCTAAGGGGGGCAAGCCCGCCATGGCGACGGCTCCTATCAAAAACATACCGCCAAGCAGGGCTGGTTGATGAAGCTTGCGGGCACGTACTAAGCGCGTGCCCGCCTTGCCCCGCTGTAGACCGATCAGCTCAGCTAGCAGGAACAGCGCTCCAGCGATGAGCGTGGTGTGCACGAGGTAATAGAGCAAAGCCCCCGTGCCTGAGATGTGACCCATACCAGCCCCGCTCATTAGCGTGCCGACAGAAACAAGCACTAAATATGCCACTAGGGTGCGAAGATCACGAGCGGCTAAAACGCCAATGCCCGCCAACAAAAGGGTTGCCAAGCCGCCCCACCAAAGCCAATTATCGATATAAACAATGGCTGGGCTTTCCGAAAATACGAGCGTTTGAACCCGAAGCAGGGCGTATAAACCGACCTTTGTCATAATCGCAAACAGCGCTGCTACCGGTGCGGGCGCAGAGGCATAGGTGCTCGGTAACCAAAAATAGAGGGGTAAAATAGCGGCCTTCAAACTAAATACGACGGTAAGCAGCAAAGCCCCCGCGGTCACCAGCGCGGCATTAGCTTCATCCATCTGGGCAATGCGACGCCCCATATCTGCCATGTTGAGCGTGCCAGTGGCGCCATACAGTATCCCAAGGGCAATTATGAACAGCGCTGAACCCACTAGATTAAGCACAACATAGTGAAGTCCTGCGCCAATGCGCGCTTTACCACCGCCATGCATAAGCAACGCGTAGGAAGCCAGCAGTAAGATTTCAAAAAATACAAAGAGGTTGAATAAGTCTCCAGTTAAAAAGGCGCCGTTTAAACCCAGCAATTGAAGCTGAAAAATGCCGTGAAAGTTACTCCCGCGGCTATCATCTCCTGCGCTGGCAAACAGGATGCACCCTAAAGCCAGTACGGCGGTGAGTGCCACCATCAGTGCTGAGAGACGATCTAATACCAGCACAATGCCAAACGGTGCCTGCCAGTTCCCCAGGTTATAAATATTGATAATATCGCTATTGGCATGTACCAGTAGTAAGCCCGATAGCACCACTAATAGTGCGGTTGAGATAATGCTAATACGCCGCTGTAGCGCGCTGGGGGCTTGCCCCATGAGCAGTAAACCAAGCGCAGTCAGCATGGGTAAAAGAATAGGAAAAACTAGCAGGTGCTGGCTCATTAGCGGGTGCTTCCTTCTTCACCTTGCTTACCATCCACGTGGTCATTACCTAGCTCGGCGCGCGCTCGTATCGCAAGAATGACCATGAACGCAGACATGGCAAAACCAATTACGATGGCCGTTAACACCAGTGCCTGAGGGAGAGGGTCGGCAGGTGCGGCTGAGGCACCTATCACCGCCGCTGAATGGGTATGCAGGCCACCGGTTGAAAATAAAAACAGGTTGACCGCATAGGAGAGCAACGCAAGTCCTACGATAATTGAGAAGGTGCGGCCTCGAAGCAGTAAATAAATACCGCTAGCGCTTAATACTCCGGTTACCAACGAAAAAAGCAGCTCCATTACTTATTGCCCTCTTTTGATGCCGTTTGTTCCGTAGTTTTGAGCGTAGGGCGATGCGCTGTGGTAACGCTGCCCAGGTTCACCAAAATCATCAGTGTGGCGCCCACTACCGCAAGATAGACCCCCAAGTCGAACAGTAGCGCCGTTGCTAGCTCTGTTTTGCCAACAAGCGGAATATTAAAGTAGCCGAACGAGGAGGTTAAGAAGGGATACCCGAACAGCCAGCTTCCCAAGCCGGTGAGTACGGCTATGACAAGACCAATGACTGAAATAACTGGATACGATAGCGGCAAGCGGCGGCTGGTCCATTCGTAGCCCCGTGCAATGTACTGCAATAGTAGTGCAATAGCGGTAATCAACCCCGCAATAAAGCCGCCGCCAGGTTGGTTGTGCCCACGTAAGAAAATATAGACCGAGACAAGCAGTGCCAGCGGCAAAATGATTTGAGCGACTACTTCAAGAATCATCGGGTAGCGGTGGCGCGACCAGCGAATCCCTTCAAGGTTACCGGAGGGCTTAAACAGCCGCAGCCGGTTAAGCAGTTTATAGGTCGCTAGCCCGGCAAGAGTGAGTACGGTAATTTCCCCTAACGTATCGAACCCGCGGAAATCAACCAAAATTACGTTGACGACGTTGGTGCCGCCGCCGCCAGGCACACTGTTGGTGAGGAAGTAATCAGAAATGCTCAGCACTTCCCGGGTTAGAAGGGCGTAGTTCAATCCAGCAATAACTAACCCTAATGAACCTGCCAGTAAAACATCCCGTACGATTCGCTGCGAGGAGACCCAGCGAGGGGGCCGCTGAGGGAGGAAAAACAGGGCCAGTATTAGCAGTATCATTGACGCCACTTCAACGGATAGCTGCGTCATTGCGAGGTCGGGTGCTGAAAAGCGGATAAACGTAAGCGAGACAGTAAGCCCCACCATGGAAAGCATTAACAGTGATACTAGTCGCCAGCGGTGTGCAAGCGCGCTGCCAATGGCGCCAATCATCATCACGCTGGCACCTAGTAGGGTAAGCCCGTCAATTGGCTGCATGTCTATGTTTCCAGACAATGTATCCAATTGACTAAGGCCGAGAGCAGTCATGCCAAGAGCCGATAATAGAAGCAGCGCTTGATAACGCTGTAGGGAGCCGTTTTCTAAACGTAGCGTTATCCAAAGCGAGGCTTTAATAAGGCGGGTGACAGCTTTTTCAAACAGAGCCGGGGCGCTAGGTGTAGGTAGCAAAGAGGCTAAGCTGCTAATGTTTTTATGCCGCCACAATAAAATGATACCGCCGAGGATTGCGAACAAGCTCATTAAGAGCGGTAGGTTAATCCCGTGCCACAGTGCAAAAACGAAAAGCGGTGTGTTATCCCCTTGTACTGCGATGCTTGCCGTGCGAATGAGGGGAGCGGCTAGCGTCATGGGGAACAGGCCTACGAGCAGGCACAAGCAGGCAAGCATTAAACCCGGTAGGTACATGCCTTTAGGCGGGTCGTGGGGAGTGTGTGATTCCTCCGGCGGATTATCGCTAGGAGCAAAAAATACGCAATATACCAAGCGCAGTGAGTAAGCCACTGACAGGGTGGCGCCTACCAGCACCAGTAATGGAATCACGCTGCCTAGGCCACCAAATAGATCGGTGGCTAAGGCCTTGGTCAGCAGCATCTCTTTCGTTAGAAAGCCATTAAACGGAGGGAAACCCGCCATTGCCGCGCCGGCCATGAGCGTTAATGTTCCGGTGATAGGCATAAGGGACCATAACCCACCTAGGCGCCTGATATCCCGTGTGCCGGTTTCGTGGTCGATAATGCCAGCGCTCATAAACAGCGTTGCTTTAAACAGCGCATGGTTAAGAATATGAAAAAGGGCTGCGACAATCGCCAGCGGTGTATCCAAGCCAAGCAGTAGCACCACTAATCCAAGGTGGCTTACCGTTGAAAAGGCTAAAGTGCCTTTTAAATCACGCTCTAATAAGGCGAACCAAGCGCCGTACACGAGCGTAGCCAAGCCTGCTAGTGTTAGACTGATCGACCATAATGATGTGTCGCCTAATGCTGGATGTAGCCGAGCGAGAAGAAAAATCCCTGCTTTTACCATGGTGGATGAGTGCAGGTAGGCGGACACCGGGGTGGGCGCGGCCATGGCGTGGGGTAACCAAAAATGGAAGGGGAACTGGGCCGATTTAGTAAAGGCGCCCAGTAATACCAAGGCCATAATGACAGGGTAGGTGGATGCTTGGCGCAACTGATCGCCAGCGGCCAGTACGTCGGGCAGCGCAAAACTACCTACTTCATGGCCTATAAGCAAAATACCGGCTAGCAATGCCAAACCGCCAGCACCAGTGACGGTAAGGGCCATGCGTGCTCCGCGCCGCGCATCACTACGGTGTCCCCAAAAACCAATCAGTAAAAAAGAGGCAACGCTAGTAAGTTCCCAGAACAGCCATAAAAGCAGCAAATTGTCGGCCATGACAATGCCGAGCATAGCGGTCATGAACAGCATCATGTAAGAGAAGAACCGCCCGTCATTTTCGCTGCTAGAGAGGTAATAGCCCGCGTAAATGATGATTAAACTGCCGATGCCCAAGATGAGCAGACCAAACAGTAGGGTTAGGCCATCAACTCGTAGGGCAAGGTCTAGTCCTAACAACGGTATCCAGCTTAGCTGCTGTGATACCGTACCATCGTCTAGTAGTATTGGCAGGTGGCTAAGCAGTAAGGCTAGGGCGGTAATGGGAACGATTGCTGTCGCGGCGGTGCAGAACAATCGTCCGCGAGAGACGGTTAGTAACGGCACTAACGTGCCAACCAGGGTTAACAGTGGTATCCATAGCAGCGGCATTGCTAGCGTTCCACATTCTGGGCGGCAGCGGATGCTATCAATAGATAGACTACGCTGCAGATAAGGACTGAGGGGTTAGTGCTAGCGAAAAGGCGCGTTAAGATGCATGACTGGTAACCCGCAGGTGCCTGATATAAGGTTTATAACCTGAAGATTCCTGTTATCTAACACGGCCTTGTCTGCTAACGCAGCCAAGTTTATAGAGGCAGCCGCTTGGATGGTAGGCGACTTACGCCTATCGTACTTTAGTGTTACATCATAGGCATAAGTGATTCTATGCCCGCTTGCAGCCTTGGATAATAGTGAAAAGGCGTCATGCCGCATGGGGTTTTTCCATACGGGAAAAGCAGTTTGTTACTCAGGAGATTTTGCTAGATGCAACTCGCCGTATTATTAGGATTTGTGCTGGCCGCGTCGTCGCCACTGCTTAACCGCTGGTTTGGTCAGCGTGCAAGCATGGTGCTAGCGCTGTATCCAGCCTTGATGGCTGCTTGGCTATTCAGCCAAGCCCCCTCAGTACTTAATGACGGCCCGTTGCTACTGGAATGGCAGTGGGTACCTTCGCTAGGCATTAGCTTGACGTTTATGCTTGATGGGTTATCACTGCTCTTTGGGCTGCTGATTACCGTGATAGGCACCTGCGTTTTAATTTACGCAGGTGGCTACTTAAAAGGGCACGAGGATATTGCGCGCTTTCATTTAGCACTGCTGGCCTTCATGGTCTCGATGCTTGGGTTAGTGCTTGCTGACGGGCTGATTACCCTGTTTATATTTTGGGAGCTCACCAGTATTACCTCTTACCTGCTAATCGGTTTTAATCACACCGATATTGAGGCGCGGAAGTCGGCACGTCAGGGGCTGTTTGTCACCGTAGCGGGCGGCCTTGCGCTGATGGCAGGTCTAGTGCTGCTAGGTGTGGCAAGCGGTGGCTGGTCATTCTCAGACATCGGCCAAATGGAGAGCGACTTGCGTGAGCATGCTCTTTATACACCTATGTTAATTTGCTTACTGCTTGGCGCTTTTACCAAATCGGCCCAGTTCCCTTTCCATTTCTGGTTGCCCAACGCCATGGCGGCGCCCACCCCTGTATCCGCTTACTTACACTCGGCGACCATGGTGAAAGCGGGCATTTATCTACTGGCGCGGTTGCAGCCGGAGTTAGGCGGTACAGCGCTGTGGGTAGGTATTCTCTCTGTAGTGGGTGCGACTACGATGCTTACGGGCGCTTTCCTGGCGATCCAGCATACCAATATTAAGAAGCTGCTCGCATACTCCACCATCATGGCCTTGGGCACCTTGACCATGCTAGTGGGGATCGGCACTGATTATGCAATGACTGCCTTTGTGACGTTCTTGCTGGGCCACTCCATGTATAAAGGCGCGCTCTTTATGGTGGCCGGTATTTTGGATCATGAAACCGGCACCAAAGACGTGACGGCCATGGGCGGGTTACGCAAGCAAATGCCAATAACGGCAGCCATTGCCATGATAGCGGCACTTTCGCTAGCGGGTGTGCCGCCGCTCTTTGGATTTATCGGAAAGGAGTTGATGCTTGAGGCAGTGTTTGGCGCTGATGGGTTCAGAGCATTATTGATACTCTTTGCGTTTATGTCTGCCATTCTAACCATCGCGGTGGCGGCGATTATTGCCCTACGGCCGTTTTATGGGCATCGCCACGAAACGCCTAAAACACCCCATGAAGCACCTTTTAGTATGTTGCTTGGCCCAGGCTTATTGGTAGTGGGGTCACTTTCGCTGGGGCTGCTCCCCGCCGTACTGGGTGGCGATGCACTCTTGACAGCGGCCGCAACGGCGGTGGCCGGGAAGCCGCTAGCGGTATCTCTCTCGCTTTGGCACGGCATTAATGCTGCGTTGATTATGTCGATCGTTAGCCTCGGGCTGGGCTTTTTACTGTTTAAGCGGTGGGATCGCGTTCGCGCAAAACTGTCTATATTGGCGCCGGTCATGCGCCATGGTCCTGAGGCTGGCTACGAAGGATTCATGAACGGTGTTGTGCGCTTCTCCGAGTGGCAAACGCATCTGCTGCAAAACGGCTACATGCGAAATTACATTCTGGTGATGCTGCTGGTGCTTATTGGATTGATCGGCAACTCAATCTTGCTGCGTCACTCCCCCCAGCTAGCGTTTACGTTGGATGTTCGCTTTCACGAAATAATCGTTGTGGGCACGATGGTGATGGGTGCGCTCTTTGCGACGATTTCCCGCTCTCGTCTAGGTGCTGTGGTGTCCGTCGGCATTATGGGCTTCTCTATCGCGCTGCTCTTTATTCTCTTTAGCGCTCCTGACCTGGGGATTACCCAGCTACTGGTCGAGACCCTTACCGTTATCTTACTGGTATTAGTATTGTTCCGGTTGCCGCGGTTTTCGAACCTCTCAACCAGTCTTGAGCGTATACGAGACGGCTTTGTCGCAGCCATGATGGGGGTGTTGATTTTTCTGCTCATCATGACTGCGTGGAGTATCGATCAGTTTGAAACAATCTCCACCTATATGGTGGAGAATAGCGCGCCGCTGGCACATGGCCGCAATATCGTAAACGTCATTCTGGTGGATTACCGTGCACTCGACACCTTAGGAGAAATGTTCGTTCTTGCATTGGCCGCGATTGGCGTAATCGCCATGCTGAAGCTGCGTCATGACACCACTGGTGATAAAGCCAACGAGGGCGACAAAAATAGCGCTAAGGAGCCGTACGATGGTTAAGTCAGGCACCATTATTCTTAATACGGCCGCGCGCTTTTTAATGCCGTTGCAGTTAATGTTTTCGGTCTTTTTATTGCTGCGTGGCCATGATGAACCCGGCGGTGGGTTTATTGCCGGGCTAGTGGCAGCAGGGGCGTTCACGCTCTACCTGTTTGCATTTGGCGTCAGTGCCACTAAAGCAGTGCTGCGTATGGTGGACCCCCGGGATTTGATTGGCGTGGGGCTACTGCTTGGCATGATCTCTGTGGTGCCAGCTTGGTTTATGGGGCAGCCCTTCCTAACAGCTCAGTGGTGGACGATCCCTGTTATCGATTTTAAAGCCTCTACCCCGCTTATTTTTGATGTTGGGGTTTACCTTGCGGTACTTGGCTCGGTAATGGGAATGGTCATGGCCTTGATGGAGGTGGATAAGGATGAACCCTAAGTTAACAGGAGGCCTTCAATGGAACCAATAATGGCATTGGCGATTGGGCTACTGTACGCCGCCGCCATTTTTATGATGCTTCGCCGCTCAATTGTTAAATTAGTGATTGGCCTATTACTGCTTTCCAACGGCGCCAATCTACTTATTTTTACAACGGCCGGAATGACAAGAGGCGCACCCCCCTTGATACCTGAAGGCATGCTGCAGCCTTTGGGAGAGGTGGCTGACCCGCTCCCCCAAGCGGTGGTTTTGACCGCTATTGTGATCGCTTTTGGCGTGCTGGCGTTCGCGGTGGTATTGATTCGCCGAGCCTACGAGATTGTTAAGGCAGATGATTTGGACAAAATGAAGGATACCGACACGTGAGGCCTGAAGTTGCACTTCCCGTCCTGTTGCCGCTGCTTTCTGGAGCAATTTCACTGCTTTTTTGGCGTTCACGCCCTATGCAGCGCTTTTTTGCTGTTGCGGGCAACGTAGCGCTCCTGCTAGCTAGTTTATGGCTGTTTGTTGCAGTACTGTCAGATGGCTACGTCACTATGCAAATGGGCAATTGGCCAGCGCCCTTTGGTATCACGTTAATCGCGGATATGCTCAGTGCGGTCATGATACTGATGACAGGTATCATCGGGTTGGCGATGGGGGTTTACTCGCTGGCCTCGACCGGCCGAGGGCATGAAAAGTTTGGCTACTATCCCCTTATGCATTTGCTGTTAGCAGGGGTAGCCGGTGGCTTTCTAACGGGCGATATCTTTAACCTCTACGTATGGTTCGAGGTCATGCTGGTTGCCTCGTTTGCGCTGCTGATCTTGGGCGGTGAGCGGGCGCAGATGGAAGGTGCAATTAAGTACGTGACCTTGAACCTGCTGGCATCGGTTATCTTCTTAACCGCCATTGGCCTTTTATACGGCACTGTCGGTACGCTCAATATGGCCGATATTGCGCTGCGCTTGGACGAAGCCGAGCACAGCGGCATGGTTGAAGTGTTGGCCGTCATGTTTATGGTGGCCTTCGGTATTAAAGCGGCAGCTTTTCCACTGTTTTTCTGGTTACCGGCGTCTTATCACACCCCACCGGTGGCGGTTTCGGCGCTGTTTGCCGGTTTGTTAACAAAAGTGGGCGTTTATTCACTTTTCCGTGTCTTTACACTGATGTTTGATCAGACCATGGGGTACCTGCAGGATATTATGCTGTGGGGGGCCGTGTTGACCATGGTGACTGGCGTGTTAGGGGCGGCCGCCCAATATGAGTTCAGGCGTATCCTCTCTTTTCACATCGTTAGCCAGATTGGCTACATGATATTGGGGCTGGCGCTTTACACTCCCTTGGCGATTGCCGGTGGTGTTTTTGCCATCATGCACAACATTATTGTTAAGACGAATCTTTTCTTGATCAGTGGTATCACCCATCGTTTACAAGGTACTTATCAGCTTAAAAAAATGGGCGGGCTTTATCGTGAGCGCCCATGGTTAGCCGTTGCCTTCTTTATCTCTGCCTTTTCGCTGGCGGGTATTCCCCCGCTATCGGGTTTCTTTGCCAAATTCGTGCTGGTGCGGGCTGGCATCGAGGCCGGGGCTTATGTAGCGACGGGTATTGCCCTTGCAGTGGGTGTTATGACGCTTTACTCCATGGTGAAAATTTGGAACGAGGTGTTTTGGAAGGCCTTGCCAGAAGAGAATCACGTGCCTGCATCGCAAACCCCCGTGGGGGATGATGGCCGCTTATTGAAACCTAGCCTTTGGATTATGTACCTGCCGGTAGTGGTATTAGCCGCGATGTCGCTGTTAATAGGTGTCTTTGCGGAGCCCATTATGCAGGTAATGAACCTTATTGGTGATCAGCTCATGACGCCCGCTGGTTATATTGAAGCAGTATTGGGGCCTTCTGCCAGTGCTGAGTCGGCGCTGCTAACGCCCACCGAGATACAGGCAGAGCAGGTAGGTGAAAGCATGGAGGGAACCCCATGACCGGTGCAATTTGGAACCTTATGCTAGGCTTGGCCTGGGTGCTGTTAAGCGGCGACTTTTCAGGGCTGAATATGCTGGTCGGTGTGGTGTTTGGCTATATAGCGCTGGTGCTCATTGAGCCGCAGGTAGACTCACTAAAAGGCTACCCAGCGCGAGTGCCAAGAATAATTGGCTTTATTTGCTTTTTTATCAAAGAGCTAATGCAAGCCAACCTACGCGTAGCGTTTGACGTGCTCACGCCTCCTTGGCATATGCAGCCTGGCGTCATTGCCTTCCCCCTTTCGGCCCGGACTGAAATGGAAATTACCATGGTGGCGAGTCTTATCTCGTTAACACCAGGCACACTAAGTTTAGACGTGTCTGATGATCGTAAAGTGCTCTATATTCATGCGATGTTCTTAGATGATGAAGATGAGCTACGGCGCAGCCTTAAAAACATGGAGCATCGCGCACTGGAGTTATTTCGTTGATGGATACCGTTATATTAATCAGCCAAATTATTATGGGTATGGCGCTTGTCTTGACTTTTGTACGAGTTGTGCGAGGCCCTAGCCTGCCAGACCGTGTAGTAGCTTTGGAGCTTTTCTCTACCACGGTGGTTGGTCTGGTGGGGGTCTACGCTATTCAGTCTGGCGTGGCGAGCTTTCTTGATGCTGCCATTGTTATTGCACTAATGGGCTTTTTGGCGGCCATTGGTTTTGCACGCTTTTTGGAACGTGGGGGGCCGCGGGATGATTGAGTTTATCAAAGGTACGCTGCTGATAGCGGGCTCACTATTTATGCTGCTAGCGGCCATTGGCCTATTACGTTTGCCGGATCTATTAACCCGCATGCATGCCACTACCAAGGCGGCTGCACTAGGGGTAATTTTGATCATGCTCGCAGCAGCCATGCACTTTGCAGAAGTGGGTATAGTGGCCCGTTCGTTTGCCATTATTGTGTTTATTCTAATGACGGCGCCGGTAGCCGCTCACGTGATTGGCCGAGCAGCCTACTTTGTTGGTTCACGGCTATGGAGTGGCACCGTTAAAGATGAGCTGCGCCCTAACTATGATCCGCTAACCCATGAGCTAAAAAGTGGCCTTGAAACCCACGAAAACGCTAAACGTCATCCACGGGAAACTGATCCCAGTTAAGCAGACGCTAAACGCTATTGTTAATGGCGGCCGCACAAACATCACCGTTAATGTGGGTTTGAGATTAAGCTCTCTCCGCTCGCTATCAGCACAAGCCATCCTACGGGGTGGCTTTTTTTACGCCTGAAAATCACAAATAGCGCCGTATAAATATATTTTTCATGTACAATAATTGTACCAATGTGTTCGGCGTGTCTATCTTTTGAGGTTACATTTAAGGTTAGCGCGCTGCGAGATACAGAGAAAGACTCATGCATCACAAGCAAAATCTACCGCAAAAAGAGTGCGCCCACTGCTTACGCCCCTTTAGTTGGCGAAAGAAATGGGCGCGCTGTTGGGATGAAGTGCGCTACTGCAGCGAACGCTGTCGTCGCGAATCCAAGCAGTAAAGCACGCCTAGGAGGCAAGTGCATGACCACTACGATTGACATTGTCTGGCTGCAAGACAACTTGCGCGTAGCCGATAATCCGTTATTACAATTTGATTCTCCTCCTGAACAATTGCTTTGCCTTTACGTGCTAGATCAGAACTGGTTGCAGCCTTGTGTGGCAGGAGAGCCAACGCCCAGGTTAGGCCCTGCCCGGCTGAGGTTTCTCTGGCAAAGCTTAATGGAACTCCGTGGCGAGCTGTTGCAACGTGGCAGTGACTTATTAGTGCGTATTGGCGACCCTGCTGAGGTGGTTGTTCAGCTAGCAACGTCATTAAATGCCCGGCAAGTCCGAACGGCAGCACACTCTGGTAGCGAAGAAGTGGCACATATCGCTAAAGTGTCACAGCAGCTTCCAGCCTCAATTCAGTTAGCCTGTGTTGATAGTGGCTACTTAATTAGCGCCGATACGTTACCCTTCGCAGCAGAGCTGCTGCCCGCAAATTTTTCAGCATTTCGTAGAAGTGTTGAAAAACAATGTGTCATTGCTCCCCCTATGCATGCGCCAGTGACCTTGCCATCCTGGCCAGACGCGCCACGTGGCTTTCCGCCGCTTAAGTCAGTATGCCAAGACAGTGATGCATGGCAGCCGGATGATCGGCAAGGCTTTACGTTTATAGGCGGTGAGGCTGCTGCAGTCGATAGGCTGAAGAACTATTTGTGGCAGCAAAAAGGGGGTGAGTCGTATAAGAAAACTCGCAATGGTTTATTAGGTGCTAGTTTTTCGACGCGACTTTCTCCCTGGCTAGCGCGCGGCTGCTTATCAGCGCGGCAAGTCCATCAAGAGGTTAAGGCATGGGAAGAGGTGAACGGCAGCACGGAGTCAAGCTACTGGATTATTTTTGAACTGCTGTGGCGCGACTATTTCCATCGTGCAGCCCAGCTTGAAGGCCGTTTACTGTTCGGTCGTGAAGAGTTACCCGAGCCAACCGAAGCCTTTAATGCATGGCGCAACGCTTCCACCGGTGTGCCTTTTATTGATGCTGCTATGCTTGAGCTTTATCGTACTGGGTGGATATCTAATCGCTCGCGTCAGAATGTAGCGAGCTTTTTGGTAAAAGATTTAGAGGTAGATTGGCGGCTAGGCGCGTGGTGGTTCGAACACTGCTTGATTGATTACGACGTTGCCAGTAATTGGGGCAACTGGCGCTATATTGCAGGCGTTGGACGTGACCCCCGTCAGGATCGCTATTTTAATGTACTCAAGCAGGCTGGGCACTATGATCCAAAAGGGCTGTATGTTGCCTATTGGCTACCCGCTTTAGCGTCACTGCCGTGTGGCTTAGAGCGTCATCAACCTTGGCGCGTAGCGCCGACGCAGTTCCCTGAGCCACTGGTGATGCCTGACGAGTGGCAGCGCTGGTTGATTGCGGAAGCTGAGCCTTTAAATGCCGAGCACAAACAAGGGGGGAGTAATGAAGCTGCTGTGCAGTGATCGCCGTTTAGCCTGGGGATTGGGCGTTGCTGGGTTAATTCCTTTTGCGGTTGCGCTGTTGCTCGTATGGTGGGGCCCTACTGTGTGGCAAGTAGTGGCCACTTACAGTTTTGTTTATTACAGCGCGGTGATCCTATCTTTCTTAGGTGGGGTGCATTGGGGGGCGGCTGTTCAAAACGCTCAGGAGGGCAGTCGCCGCCGATTAGTGCTCGCTATGGTGCCGAGTTTACTTGCTTGGCCAGCACTCATGATGAACACAGTCTCTGGTCTCTGGATTTTATTAGCGGGTTTTATACTAATAGGTGGTTACGACATGAGCCGCGAAGGGCGGGTCGGTTTTCCTCGCTGGTACCTTCTGCTTCGCGCTGTGCTTACGTTGGTGGTTGCTATTCTCCATGGGTTTCTGTTGTTACGCTTACGCGGCTAGCGCGGGGCTAGTATCTGTCGGCTTTCTACGTCATTATCAGGCTCACGCTAAGGATTGCCGAGAGAGTGTTGCTATGTTATTGAAAAATAAAGGGTCACTAGGTTCTGGTGCGGCGTTTTGCTTATCATTACTGCTCGCGACAGGTGCGGCCTCTGTAGTGAGTGTCGACGCACAGGCGAGCCAGCGGTTAATGACTGAAGTAGATGCGCGGGCAGCAGAAGAGCTTCGCTATGCCAGTTTTAATCAATGGTTGAGTGAGTTTAGGCGTTATGCTGCTGCTCAAGGCATTAGTGAAGCAACGCTTGTTTCTGCTTTTGACGGGCTGCGCTATCGCGAGCGTGTCATTGAACTTGATCGCCATCAGCCTGAGTTTGTCCGCCCGATATGGGACTACTTGGACACGGCTGTGTCTAGTACACGTATCAATAATGGTCGTGAAAAGCTTGAACAGCATCGTGACACGGCTCTCGAAATGCAGCGACGCTATGGTGTTCCCGCTGAAATTATTGTCTCGATTTGGGGTATCGAAAGTAACTACGGTAGCAATTTTGGCGACTTCTCAACGCTAGAGTCACTCGCGACGCTGGCGTATGACGGGCGCCGCCAGGATTTTGCCCGGGGAGAGCTTCTCGCCGCGCTGCGGATTATAGATCAGGGGGATATCGCCGCTGAGCAAATGCGCGGTTCGTGGGCAGGGGCTATGGGACATACTCAGTTCATACCCAGTAGTTTTGAAGCCTATGCAGTGGATGGCGACAACGACGGCCGCCGTGATATTTGGGGTAGTATTCCTGATGTGATGGCCTCAACGGCCAATTACTTGGCGCGTGCTGGCTGGCAGTCAGGGCAGCCGTGGGGCGCAGAGGTCGTGCTACCGTCATCGTTTGATTATTCGCAAACCGAGCGGCGCAGTAGTGCGGAGTGGGCAGCGCAGGGTGTACGTGCGGTGAGTGGTGAGCTTCCAGCATTTGAGAGCGCTGCCGTTATAGTCCCTGCGGGGGCAGAAGGGCCTGCCTTTATAGTAGGGGCTAATTTCCGCGCTATTTTGCGTTACAACAACGCGACCAGCTACGCGTTAGCCGTGGCGACACTTGCCGACGCCATTGCTGGTCGAGCGGGTATCAGCGGCTCTTGGCCGAGAGATCAGGCACCTTTAACCCGTGATGATGTCAGAACTCTCCAGCAGCGTTTGAACAGTGCTGGTTATTCGGTGGGTACCGCAGACGGTATTATGGGACCCAATACGCGGGAAGGAGTGCGCGCTTTCCAGCGTGATCAGGGGCTGACGCCGGATGGTTTCGCAACCCAGGCGTTGCTGGATCTGCTTCGCTAATTAATTTCTCAACAGGGACGAGATGCAATGGGTAAAACGTTTTTAGGCGCGACATGGGCAGGCGCATTAGCAACTACGGTAATGGTCGGTACCTTAATGATAGGTACCAACGCTAACGCTGAGAAGCCTGATGTCTTTGGTTGGGTTGAAAATGCCACTATCGAGCCTTGGGGTATTGCGGTTAAGGCGAAGTTGGATAGCGGCGCCCTTACGTCATCGATGGATGCACGTGATATCGAGCTTTTTGAAAAAGCGGGCGAAGAGTGGGTACGTTTTCGCCTAAAGCTCGAAGATCAAGAGAGTGGTGAAACGTTTAGCGATCAAATTGAGCGTCCACTATATCGCGAGCTTACGGTGCGAGGCGCCGGGGGACGCGATGAACGTCCAGTAGTACTGATGGATGTCTGTATGGGCGATACACTTTACGAAGAGCAGTTTAGCCTGCGTGATCGCGAAGAGATGATCTACCCACTGCTCTTAGGCCGCCGCACGATCAGTCACTTAGGCTTGCTTGATGTACGTAGCACGTTTTTGCAAAACCCTAAGTGTGGGGATAATGCAGAGCACGTGCCTTACGACCCCGACGATGAGCAGACCTAATGAGTGTGTAATCACAGGCGCAGGGTCGTCTGTCTCATAGCCTCTTAAAACAGCCGTGATAACAGCGCTGTAACTGCCGTTTCGACCCGCAGAATGCGAGGGCCTAGGTGCATGCCTTGGCAGCCTGCGGCAAGCAACTGCTCTACTTCCCACTCTATGAATCCCCCTTCTGGGCCAACAAGCAGCAGCGTTTCATCGCTAATGCCTCTAGGGCATGGGTTTGGCATGCCGGGGTGGGCGACTAAGCCACGCCGTTCATTCAGCAATGCCGGCAACTGCACCTCAATAAACGGCCTAAAGCCTTTACGTAGAGTGATGGTGGGCAGCTGAGTATCTCTGGCTTGTTCAAGGCCGAGTAACAGGTGCTGATGTATTTTATCCGGGCGAAGCTCTGGCGACTGCCAGTAACTTTTCTCTACCCGCTTGGTGTGCAGCAGAGTGATCTGTTTTACCCCTAGGGCAGTGACGTGCTCCAGGGTGCGAGCCAGCATGCGAGGGCGAGGCAGGGCCAGTACCAAATGAACGGGCAGGGGAGGTGGCGGTAATTCTTCTAACTGGCCTAGTGAGAAAATAGCTTGCTCATGGCTTAGCTCAATAAGTTCGGCTTTGCCCATGTTGCCGCCTTGAATGCCCACGTTGAAGCTTTCGCCTTCGGTGGCGCGATTAACCTCTATTAAATGTTTGAGACGGCGGGCATCGGTAATGCGAACATGGTGGTCAGCGCCTATGTCGTTGGGATCAAGCAGAATCAGGTTCATGGTGGTCGTCTATTGTCATAAGAGAGGCTCGCTTAACGCGGCTAATCGGTTAAGCTGGCTTGCATGAGCGTGTGTTGCAGGCACAATACCAGCAACGGCGACAAAAGCCTCTATCACGTTTAAGGAGATGCGCAGTGCGCGTAATTCGCAAATATGCCAACCGCAGGTTATACGATACTCAACAGAGTCGTTACGTAACGCTTGAAGATCTGCGGTGTTTGATTATTGAAGAAGAGCCTTTTCGCGTCGAGGATGCTAAAAGCGGTGAAGACTTAACGCGCACGATTTTACTGTCGATTATTATCGAACAGGAGCAAGCGGATAGCGAGGCAGAGGTGTTTTCTAATGACCTGTTGGCCCAGTTGATTCGTGTTTACGATATGTCTTCTCCGCTACCTTTGGCTCGCTATCTTGAGCAGGGCACTCAGCTGATGCTGGAACAGCAAAAACGTATGCAAACCCAGTGGAAGCAGGCCATGCGCCATTCGCCCATAGAGTTTATGCGCGAACTGGCGGAAGAGAACATGCGTTTTTGGCAAAAAGCGATCAACCAGCCAACGCCACCGGAAGACGAAGAGAAGCCGGAACCTAAAGAGGATAAAAAGCCGTAACGCCACTGTTCATAAGCCGCTACTTATCCACGTTGTCGCTGTCAGAGCCTCTACTTACACATAAGACCACTTGGGGCTGCGTTGTGGCATAATGCGCCCCATAAACGCTCTCTCGTTTAAGAAGGACGACCATGAAAGTTTTGATGATAGGTGGCGGTGGCCGTGAACATGCGTTGGCATGGAAATTGGCTCAATCTAGTGATGTCGAACAGGTGTTTGTCGCCCCAGGTAATGCGGGCACGGCAACGGAGCCTGGCCTCACCAATGTTGATATTGCCGCGACCGATTTGGCTGAATTAGTCGCGTTTGCTCAGCGCGAGCAAATTGGTTTAACTGTAGTAGGGCCTGAAGCCCCCTTGGTTGACGGTGTTGTTGACCGTTTTCAGGCAGCAGGGCTAACGATTTTTGGTCCTACTCAACAGGCCGCTCAGCTGGAAGGCTCCAAGTCGTTCACGAAAGATTTTTTGGCCCGCCATAAAATTCCTACCGCTGACTATCAAACATTCACCACCGTAGAGCCAGCGCTCGCTTACTTAGCGGAAGTAGGCGCGCCGATTGTGATTAAAGCGGACGGGTTAGCCGCTGGTAAAGGCGTCATTGTGGCGATGAGTGAAGCGGAGGCGGAATCAGCGGTTCGCGATATGCTTGACGCTAATGCTTTCGGGGACGCGGGTGCTCGCGTGGTTATTGAAGAGTTTCTTGAGGGAGAAGAAGCGAGCTTTATCGTCATGGTGGATGGTGAGAATGTGGTGCCAATGGCCACTAGCCAAGACCACAAGCGTGCCTACGATGGCGACACTGGCCCAAATACGGGAGGCATGGGTGCATATTCACCAGCCCCGGTAGTTACTCCAGAAGTAGACGAACGCATCATGGAGCAGGTCATTCTGCCAACCGTGCGGGGCATGGCGAAAGAGGGCAATGCGTATACGGGCTTTCTTTATGCTGGGCTTATGATTGACGCCGAAGGAAATCCTAAAGTCATTGAGTACAACTGTCGCTTTGGTGATCCTGAAACACAGCCAATTATGCTGCGTTTGCAGTCAGACCTTGCTGCACTTTGCTTGGCTGGAGCAAAAGGCGAGCTTGCCGGACAGCAGTGCGAATGGGATAGCCGGGCTGCTGTAGGCGTTGTGATAGCGGCAGGCGGTTACCCGGGTAGCTATCGTAAAGGCGATGTTATCCAGGGGTTGGAAGCGGCAGAGAAAACACACTGTAAAGTTTTTCATGCAGGAACCGTGCAAACCGATCAAGGCAGTATCGCCACCGCTGGCGGCCGAGTGCTGTGTGTTACCGCGTTAGGAGAGAGCGTATCTGCTGCGCAGCAACTGGCCTACCAAGGCGTCAGCAAGATTCACTGGGATGGCGCAGAGTATCGCCGGGATATTGCGTTTCGTGCCATTGCTCGGGAAGAGTGAACACGAATCAAAAGAGTACGTTTTACCGCCTGTTTTCACCGATAAGGAGTCATGTATGGAGCGAGTTACGCTGGAGTTTCCTGCGGCAGCGGTTATTCATCGTCACCCCTTAACGGTACGAGTAACCGATATGAATTACGGGCGACACTTGGGGCATGATGCCCTGGTGTCGCTGCTCCACGAAGCGCGGGTGCACGCCTTCGCGGCACTTGGCTTGCCGGAGTGGGACATGCAGGGGTATCCCAGCGTGGTGGTGGATTTGGCGGTTCAGTATCAATATGAAGCACGCTGGCCTGATGCACTGGTTATTGATACGGCGGTACCCGAGCCGACCGGCAAAGCACTCACGGTTTACCAGCGTATTCGCAACGCTGAAAAGGATAAAGTAGTAGCGACCGCGAGGGTGAATCAGCTGCTGCTGGACCTTTCGACTGGGCGGCCTGTGGATGTTCCTGAGAGCGTTAAACAGGCCTTAGCCCAGGCGAGGGGAACCTAATGTCCCGGGAGTACCCCATCATTGGGATAACTGGCTCATCAGGCGCGGGAACCACCACGGTTAGGCGTAGCTTTGAGCGCATGTTCCTACGTGAAGATGTGCATGCTGCTATGGTAGATGGCGATGCGTTTCATCGTTATACCCGTGATGATTTGCAGCGTATGTTCCGTGAAGAGCCAGAGCGCAAAGATGAGCTATCTCACTTTGCAGTGGAGGCTAATCTTCTTGATCGGCTAGAAGGGCTTTTTGTTGAGTACGGCGAACACGGAACCGGCACTTTCCGCCACTATATTCATGCCGAAGATAAGCAAAAAATCGAAGCAGGGTATCGGGTGGGCACCTTTACCGAGTGGCAGTCTCTACCTTGTGGCACGGATCTGCTTTTTTATGAAGGGTTGCATGGCGGGTTGGTGACCCAGGAGTATGATATTGCGCGCCATGTTGATTTGTTAGTGGGTGTCGCGCCAACCATGAACCTGGAATGGATCCAGAAAATTGACCGTGATACGAAGCTCCGTGGTTACTCTCAAGAAGCGGTCATCGATACTATTCTAGGGCGTATGGATGACTATGTGCGTTATATCCAGCCGCAGTTCTCCCGTACACACATTAATTTTCAGCGGGTGCCTACGGTAGATACCTCAAACCCCTTTGAGGTGCAGGATATTCCAACGGATGCAGAGTCGTTCGTGGTCATACGGTTTAGGGACCCATCAACGGTAGACTTCCCTTGGTTATTAGCGATGATTAAAGACGCCTTTATGACCCGCCCACATACCTTGGTAGTGCCTGGGGCACGTATGTCGCTGGCGATGGAGTTGATACTAGCGCCTTTGGTGCGTCATTTGCTCGCTCAACGCCGTTTTCGCTAGCCTATTGGTTTACGTTTGAACGTGTTGTTGTATTGAAATTCGCTTTATTACAATAATGAAGGAGGCCGCTATGGAATGCCTGTTTTGCAAAATTATTAACCGTGAAATTCCCGCCGATATCGTATTTGAGGATGAACATGTCCTCGCCTTCAATGACATAAGCCCTCAAGCGCCTACCCATCATCTCATTATCCCTAAAAAGCACATTGCAACGCTAAACGATATTGAGTCAGGTGACTTGGCGATTATTGGTCGATTACAGTACACCGCTGCTCAGTTAGCTAAGCAGCAAGGATTTGCCGATGATGGCTATCGTGTAGTCATGAACTGTAATGAAATGGGGGGCCAAACGGTTTATCACATTCATATGCATCTAATGGGTGGGCGCCAATTTACGTGGCCTGCAGGTTAGTAGGGCAGGTAACGTCGCCCACAACACTGCTTAACGGAGTAAGCGTTATGATGGAGCGTCAGCTGAGCCGTTCAGATCGTCTAATTGTTCACATGGATAGTGCTTTACGTACCCTGGTGCCTAATGCCGTTGTGGCAAGCCGAATCAACCCAGCCGCTGCCGTTGCTGAAGTGGCGCTGGATGAGTTTGAGCGTCAACATGTTGCCGGGCTGGTACGGGCGGCCCATATTGCGACAGTAGGTGTTCAGGGGTTTTATCAAGGGCAAATGGCGCTTATTAAACTGCCGGCTTCACGTCGGCAAATTGAGTCACTGTGCGGGGAAACGCTGGACCATCTTGCCTGGTGCCATCAGCGGCTTGCCCAGCTTAAGAGCCGCACAAGTTACTTTACACCTGTTTGGTATGGTTTCTCTCTTGGGCTGGGATTAACAGCGGGCGCTATCGGCGACCGTTTTGGTTTGGGTATGACGGCGGTCACAAAAGAATTAATGAGCCAGCAACTCAGTGAGCAGTCCACCCAGTTGCCTGTTGAAGACCTTAATTCTCGTCCCCTTTTTCGTCAAATGGCGGCGGATAACGGCCATCATGCTCGGCTTGCTATTGAGGCTAGTGGCACCCGGTTTCCCACGCCGATCAAGTGGGGAGTGGGTCTGCTGGCCAGTGGCGTTATGAAAATTGCCTATTATGCGTAGGGTTGGCGGATATTTGTCCTTGACGGATAGCGTTTTATAGCCAAACCTTATGAGGGTAAGTAGTCGATAGGCGGAGAAAAGTGCCCTATAAGCGCTGAGATAGATATGCTTTCGAGCGTATTCTCTGATGACAGGATTATTATCGGCTATAGCAGAAACGTCACCATGGAAAAGGAGTAAGACGATGCTAGGCAATGCAATGCTGTTTTTGATTATCGCCATTATTGCGGGTGTATTAGGTTTCTCAGGTATCGCTGGGGTAGCTTCAACTATTGCTCAGGTTTTATTTGCAATCTTTTTGATTCTGTTTTTGGTATCGATTTTTACCGGTCGGCGTCGTTGAAGTGACGTAATGTGAGAACAACAAAAAGCCCCTGTCTATATATAATAGCCAGGGGCTTTTTGCTACTTAGATGCTTTGCTTATACAAGCTAGGTGTGGGCCGGTAATAGCTCTTTAGGCATCAACTTTAGGCATCAATGCGCTTATATTTCATTCGCTTAGGTGTATCGTTGCCGACCCGCTTTTTATGATCAGCTTCATAATCTGTGTAGTTGCCATCAAAGAACACTACTTCAGAGTCTCCTTCAAATGCCAGAATATGCGTCGCGATACGGTCTAAGAACCAGCGATCATGCGAGATCACCATGGCGCAGCCAGGGAAAGCCAATAACGCTTCCTCAAGTGCCCGTAGAGTCTCAATGTCCAGGTCATTAGAGGGTTCATCCAGCAACAGCACGTTTGCGCCCTGTTTCAGCGTCTGTGCAAGCTGGAGTCGGCCACGCTCACCCCCGGAGAGTTCGTCTAGCCGCTTTTGCTGGTCGTTACCCTTAAAGTTGAAACGGCCAACGTAAGCGCGTGATGAAACTTCATACCCGTTAATATTGAGAACATCTTGGCCATCGGAGACGGCTTCCCAGACGGTTTGCTTATCATCCAGTGCATCGCGAAGCTGTTCGACATAAGCGATATTGACCGTTTCGCCAATCACCACCTCGCCTGCATCAGGCTGCTCTTTGCCTGTGATTAGCTTAAACAGTGTCGATTTACCTGCACCGTTACCGCCCACAATGCCCACGATAGCGCCCTGAGGAATACTAAACGACAGGTCTTGGTAGAGCAGTTTGTCATCAAAGCGCTTAGCCACGTTGTGAAAGTCAATGACCTTATCCCCTAGGCGTGGGCCAGGTGGAATATAGATTTCATTGGTTTCGTTACGCTTTTGAAAGTCGCCTGACTGCATTTCTTCAAAACGGTTAAGGCGAGCTTTGCTTTTAGCTTGGCGTCCTTTAGCGTTACTGCGTACCCACTCAAGTTCTTGCTTAATCGCTTTTTGGCGGGTGGCTTCTTGCTTCGCTTCTTGAGAGAGGCGCTGATCCTTCTGCTCAAGCCACTGAGAGTAGTTGCCTTCAAACGGGATGCCTTGACCACGATCCAGCTCTAAAATCCAGCCAGCTACATTATCAAGGAAGTAGCGGTCGTGGGTGATAGCCACTACGGTGCCGTTGTAGTCGTGGAGGAAACGCTCCAGCCAGGCAACTGATTCTGCGTCCAAGTGGTTAGTAGGCTCATCCAGCAAGAGCATATCTGGGCTGGAGAGCAGCAGGCGGCAAAGCGCCACGCGACGGCGCTCACCACCGGATAGGTTGCCTACTTTGGCATCCCAGGGCGGCAGGCGCAGGGCTTCGGCTGCAACTTCAAGCTTTCGCTCAAGGTTGTGTGCGTCAGCGGCTTCGATAATGTTCTCAAGGCGCGCTTGTTCACTGGCTAGGGCATCAAAGTCAGCATCAGGTTCGGCATAGGCAGAATAAACGGCATCCAGCTTCTCTTGGGCTTCTTTAATAGCGCCTAATGCTTCTTCAACAGTGTCGCGCACACTCTTTTCGTCATCGAGCTGCGGCTCCTGGGGGAGGTAGCCCACATTAATGCCAGGCATCGGACGAGCTTCACCTTCAAACTCTTTATCGACACCGGCCATGATCCGCAGCAGTGTGGACTTACCAGCACCGTTCAAGCCGAGCACACCAATTTTGGCGCCAGGGAAGAACGATAGCGATATATCCTTGAGAATTTGCTTTTTGGGTGGCACAACTTTGCCAACCCGGTTCATGGTGAATACGTATTGCGCCATGGAGATCCGTTAGGTTGATGGAAAAAAGAGACGCCACTGAGTGCTGGCGTTAGGCTTAGATGATAGTGCTCAGGGCGCACAAAGGCCAGAATAGCGATAAAGCTGCGGCTATTCTGGACAAAGCGGAGCATCAAGAAGGTAACGGCTGAACAATAAATACCTAGAGGGTTTTGAAATAAAGAAGCGTAATCATTGATGCCCGGGCTTGATAGCGCTATGTGCACGGCCGGCTATATTGGCGATCAGCTACTCTTCTTCCTCCCAGTCGTCTTTTATAGCACGTTGCAGTCGCCGCTCTTCCAGCCAAGCTTCAACTTGTCGTCGAGCGCGTAGGGTATCTGCTTTGCTGGGTTTGCTTTTACCGTAATGATCATCGTTAACAGCATCCAAGTTATCAAACTCGTCAGCGTCAAGTGTCTCGGTGGTGTAGGTTTCACGATTTAAGGGGTCACGGCTCACGGTATGCCCTCCAACCCAAGCCGGCGCGCCGGCATCACAATGGCTTCCTATCTTACGTTGCTTAAACGTTAGTTAGATAAGAAGCGCCTAGCACTATGTACTGCTTCATAAGTACTTAGCCGCTATATAACGCTGCTTGGGTTAAAGATCAAGCGCAATTTTTTAAATTCGCTCAAATAATATTATTTGGCATGCTCCTGCTGCTTTTGCAGCGCGGCAAGCGCTAGCTGCGCTTCTACACGCTCAGTAACATCTTTTTGTACGCCAATGTAGTACATCAAGTTATCGGCTTCGTCATAGACTGGTGTGATCGACAGTTCATTCCAGAACATGGTGCCGTCTTTACGATAGTTGCGCAGCACTTCTCGCGAGGGGTGACCATCTTTCAGGGCGTCCCTAATGGATGCTAAGGCATCTTGGTCGCGGTCTTCGTTTTGTAAGAAACGGCAGTCGCGGTAAAGAATTTCATCAGCACTATAGCCGGTTAAGCGTTCAAACCCCTTGTTTACATAGATGAGTATATTTTCGTCGCCTTCCTGCTCCGCAACGACAATACCATCTTCTGAAGCGTCAACAATGCGTTCGAGTAGCTCAGGGCTAATTAAAGGAGATCGTTTCATCAATGGGTTCCTGTTGCCGCTCTCATTCTTTCGTAGCCATGACGTTGTAAGTCAACGCGGGGCTTGCCTTGTGGAAATCTCTTGATGCGGGACTATGCTGCATTTTATGTTCGCTAACAAAGCAAAAATAGCAAAAAAAACCAACTAGCCACCGCTATCTACTCCCTATCATGGCGAGCGTTGCCATGCTTTGCAAACCACTATTGCTACTATTGAGGTTAACTATTCGGGTGGGTTAAGGCGATTGACAAACCTTAACGTAAGCGAATGCTAAAAAGAGTACCGATAGCGCTATTCTACTTCAGGTAAACGCTGGGCGCTGAGCATGGCGCAGAAAGCAGTCACGGCAAGTATCACCAGTAACATAGCGCTGCCTAGCCACTGCGCAATGGCGCCAATGATACCCCCGACGATAAGCATTAAAACGCCTGTTAGTGTATTAGAAAGAGCAACATAGAGCGCGCGGTTATCCTGGCTCGCCATATCAACGAGGTAAGTTTTACGCCCTAAGCGTACGCCATGGTGCACAATGACTAGCAAGGCGTAAATAACCGCATAAGGCCACACGCTTTGGGTCCACTCCCCGGGAAGCCAGCCAAGACTAGCCCCTAGCAGACAGCACAGTACTGTGCCGATGGCAGCGTCGCGCATCACACGGCGGCTCGACTGGTCAGCCCGCTTGCCCCATACAGGGCTTGCTACTATTGCAGCGATGCCAGAGACGACTACTAGCAGCCCCAGCCCCCCTAGTTCAGTGCCGCTCTGTTGTTGGCCGAGAAGGGCTAAGTAGGGCAGAGCCAAAGCACTTGATAGGAGCAAAGAGCGGGAGAGGTTAAAGTGTAAAAAAGTGGGGTCTGATTTCATTAACGAGAGGCCTAGCTTAATGCTGTCCCAGGCATTTTCGCCACCCTCGACCGCGCCTGGGGTTTCTTTTATACGGGCTGCGCAAAAGGCGTTAAGCAGCCACCCCAAACCTGCCACGCTAAGCAAAATGGCCAGAGCCACATTGCCGGGGCGGTCTCCGAACCACATCAGTACCCCGCCAGCCACCAGCGTGGCAGCACCTGCTACGCTGCCACTCCAGCCCATTAGTGTGCCACGCCGCCGCTTGGCAATGGTTTTGCCCAATACATCCTTGGTGGCAATGGATGATAGTCCTCGTGCCAGTGCAAGCAATACCAGCACGCACAGCACCAACATACCCCCCAAAGAGCCGCTGCCCATTAAGGCAAGCAGTGCTAAAGCAAAGGCGGCCAGGGCTTGTAGAGCAGCGCCGACTACCCACGCCCATTTACGTTGTGGTCGTAAGCGAATAAAGCCCGCCACAAATAACTGCGGCAGCAGCGCGCCTGCTTCACGAATAGGGACTAAAAGGCCCACCATCCAAACTGGCGCACCGATAATGCCCATTAACCACGGTAACACCAAGCGAGCGCTGGATAGCTCGTCGGCCAGCTTATTACCTAGCGATGCGATGAGATGCTTGAAAAAGTTACGAGGCTGTTCATTGCAGGCTTCTTCAGGGATGTCATCACACATGCGGCTGTCGTCGTCCCCTGTCAGCCACTCGTATAAACGTGATTGAGATACGTTGTGTTCAGCCATTAGGGGGTCCTTGGCGGTTGCTGATGGATGGTGACAAAATGCCGGGCTATTACACCTTAATAACATACACGCTTTAACAGCTTACGGAGTTCAGTATGTCGCGAATTCATATTCGTTATTGTACCCAGTGCCAATGGTTGCTTCGCAGTGCTTGGTACGCACAGGAGTTGCTATCCACCTTCGGCGAGCGCTTATCTGAAGTAGCGCTTTCACCCTCCCATGGTGGCACATTTGAAATATGGTGTGACGGCTCGTTGCTGTGGGAACGTCAGCGTGATGGCGGTTTCCCTGACATTAAATCCCTAAAGCAACAGGTAAGAGACCATATCGAGCCGAGCCTTAATCTTGGGCATGTAGATCGATGAATCAGGATCGCCAGGCCATTTTTTATGGGTTAGGTGCCGTTGCGTTATGGTCAACGGTTGCGACTGCTTTCAAAGTGGCCCTTGTCTGGATGAGTCCTCTGGAGCTTATGTGGCTGGCCGCACTGGTGTCATGGGTACTGATGGGCGTGGTAGTGATTAAGCAAGGCAACCTTGCATCGGCCTTACGCAGTGGCTGGAAGACCGCCGCCTGGGCAGGGTTGATGAATCCAGTTGCGTATTACCTGGCTCTTTTCGGGGCTTACGACCGATTGCCTGGGCAAGAAGCGATGGCGCTGAACTATACCTGGGCGCTTGCCATGGCATTTTTAGCCGTTCCCTTACTGGGTCAACGGCTGACGCGGTTAGACGTTTTGGCGGGTTTAGTGGCCTATTCCGGCGTATGGGTAATTGCGACACGGGGGCAGGTGATCGACGTTGCGTTTGAAGACCCATTAGGCGTGGTATTGGCGCTGTCATCGACACTGCTTTGGGCGCTCTATTGGCTGCTCAATACCAAGGACAAGCGTCAACCCCTGGTTGGCCAATGGCAGAATTTTAGCGTTGGGCTGCCTGTGTTAACGGTGTTATTGCTTTTGGGCCCTGGCTTTGAGTGGCCTGGTTGGCCAGCCATTGGTGCAGGTGTGTACGTGGGGCTATTTGAAATGGGCATCGCTTTCATACTTTGGCAAATGGCGGTTCAAAAAGTCTCTCGTACAGCTAAGGTGTCTAATCTGATTTTTCTATCCCCGCCTGTTTCATTGTTGCTTCTCTATCTCGTGGCTGGTGAACCGTTGCTGGCTTCTACGCTTGTGGGATTAGCATTAATTTTATCGGGATTGGCGATTCAGCAGCTGCCAGGGCATGGGCAAACTAGCACCAAGGGGTAATGTTTTTTTAATAGTTTTATTGTAAGTTTTTGTGACTTTTGCTTTGATGGGAGAATAGAAATGCTAGCGTAATTAAATTAAGCTAGTCTCACTAAAACGAAGTTTGCTTTATGAGATGTTTTTGGTTGGCAAACTAGTTCTTTTATTTTGGCTGTGAGAAAAAGCCAAGTAAGTGGTTCTACAGGTGCTGAAAAGTGCAGGCTGCTTGTTTGTGAGCAGCCTCAAACGTTCACAAGGAAATTATGACCATGAAAAGCAACGTCACTTTGAAATTGAAAAAACTATTTTCACAACACGCTTTTCGGCCGTTAACGGTCACTACCCTGGCGTTTTTACCACTTTCAGCGCTTGCACAATCGCTTCCAGCGAGTTTGTACGCACCTGGTGCCACTGACTTGCCAAGCACCATCCAGCAAACCATTGTTACTAACCCTGAAGTAAATGCAGCCTGGGCTAACTTTAGTGCCACGGGTAGTGACGCAAGGGGTGCAAGGGGCAATTACCTGCCGTCAATTGATGTACGTGCTGGAGTGGGTCGGCAAGATCAGCAAAATGACGGTCGTGGCAGCTATAGCTCTGATTTCGCAGAATTAACGCTTACGCAAATGGTGTTCGATGGTTTTGCTACCCGCAGTGAAGTTGAGCGTTTAGACCGTGCTAGGCTGATCGCATATTTTCAATTACTTGGTGCAAGTGAAGAGATAACGCTAGAGGCTTTTAGGGCCTACGTTGATGTGCTTCGGCATCGCGAACTGGTCCGTTTAGCACAAGATAATTACCGAGAGCACCAGCGTGTTTTTAGCCAAATTGAGGAAAGGGCGCTTTCGGGAGCGGGGCGCGGTGTTGATTTAGAGCAAATCAGCGGCCGCCTAGCACTTGCTGAATCGAATCTCATGACCGAGGCGTCCAACCTCCATGACGTAACGGCACGTTTTCAGCGTATTGTAGGCACGCTACCCGCGCAAAATATGCTGCCAGCTCCTTCATTGGCAAATGAGTTACCAGAGGATGTTAGCCAAGCGGTAGAAATGGCGTTTCAGGGTAACCCTGAATTCCACGCGGCCATTGAGAACATTGCCGTGCAACGGGCGGAGTTAGAGGGTGCTCGGTCCGCATACATGCCCCGGTTGGATATTCAAGGGCGCACAGGCACCAATAACCAGGATGATGCGATTGCAGGTCGCCGGGACGAGCATAGCATTCAGTTAGTCGCTAGCATGAACCTCTATCGTGGTGGTTCCGACCAAGCAGCTTTTAATGCGGCAAGCACACGCATTGAACAAGCTGAAAATCAGCGTGAAACCGCTTGCACTAATGTGAGGCAGACGACGCAAATTGCTTATAACGACACTCAGCGTTTGAGCGAGCAACTTAGCTATTTAAATGAGCATCGCCAGTCGATTGATCGCGTCCGTGGCGCGTATCAACAGCAGTTTGATATTGGTCAGCGTACCTTGCTAGACGTACTGGACAGTGAAAACGAGTTCTTTGAAGCCAGTCGCGCGTATTCCAATGCGCAGTTTGATCTGACATTGGCCCAGGCGCGTACGCTTGCTGCGATGGGTCAGCTCATGCATACCCTGCAAGTCACCCGAGATGACATCCCAAGCCTTAGCGAGCTTGGCTATGAGGATATGGCTGACAATATTCGCATGGCTTGCGGTGTAGAGGGGCCGCGTGGTTTTACCCTAGATGATTTCACACGTGGAATCTCTGCGCGGCAAAACGATATGCCGCAAAGCGCTTACTCAGAATCTGAAAATGTGGTGATGGCTGCTCCTGTTGAAGCGGCTGTTACACACATGTCAGCGCCAAAACCAGTCCAAGGTCTTTATGTTCAGGTGGCGTCTTTAAGTGCTATTGAGCGCGCTGAGGCGCTTAGTAACCAGTTAAGTAATCAGTTAACCGATGGCGCTAGAGTGTTAGCTGCCGCAGGGAACTTCCGTGTGCAAGTAGGGCCTTTTGAATCCTTTGATGATGCCAAGTCACTGCAGTCTGAATTGCAAGGATTTGGCTATGCGGATGCGTTTATTACACGTGGTTAAATTGTGAGCTATGTGCATCTAGTCATCCGGGATGTTCATATTTCGGAAGGAAAATGAGGTTTCTGTGGCGCAAAGTCAGCTGAGAGTGTCTGAAGCTGCCCGTAGTAATGGGCAGGAGCCAAGCGATGAACTGTTGGAATGCTTGAAAACGGTTGCTTCCTATCATCAGCATGAAGTGTCATCTGAGGCTTTAAAGGCTGGTTTGCCGTTAGAGCAAGGCAAGCTTATTCCATCAGTATTTGGTCGAGCCGCTTCACGGGCAGGGTTAACCGCCAGAATTGTAAAAAGCAATTTGTCAGCGCTCAATCCTGCTCTTTTTCCGGCGATTTTGCTGTTGGAGCCTGGCCGCGCTTGCGTGCTTTTAGGGTTAGACCTCAAGCACCAAAAAGCTCGGGTGATTTTCCCTGAGCTTTCAGAGGCCGACATAGAAGTGCCTTTGGAGGAGCTGTATTCTGGTTACAGTGGCGAGGCAATCTACGTACGACCTAAATTTCGCGTTGACAGCACCTCGGAGTCTGGCGTTAAAAAACGGCGGGATGAACACTGGTTTTGGGGCGTTATTCGTGAAAATAGGCGGCTATATCGCGATATTGTGCTTGGCTCAATCGCGATTAACCTATTTGCACTGGCGATGCCGCTGTTTGTGCTCAATGTCTATGATCGCGTAGTGCCTAATCAGGCGACGGAGACCCTCTGGGTGCTCGCGTTAGGCATTTTTATTGTGTTGTGTTTCGATTTGGCGCTGCGCTTAATGCGCAGTAGTTTTGTTGATTTGGCGGCTAGTCGTGCTGATGTAAAGCTCTCCTCTTCAATCATGGCCAAAGTGCTAGGGATGCGTTTGGAAGAGCGTCCAGCGTCTACTGGCTCTTTTACGGCAACACTTCAGTCGTTTGAGTCAGTACGTGCGTTTATCGGATCTGCGACGGTCATAGGCATTGTTGATTTGCCCTTCGTACTGCTTTTTGCCGCCATTATTGCGTTAATTAATCCTTGGTTAGTGCTACCTGTACTGGTGGGTATCGTATTTGTGCTGCTTTATGCGCTGGCCGCGCAAGGCAAGCTTCACGAGCTTTCACAAACCACCTGGGAAGTGAGTGCACAGCGTAACGCGCTTTTAGTCGAGTCGGTCTCGCAGCTAGAAAATGTAAAAGCATTAAGGGCGGAAAGTCGGATTCAGCGGCACTGGGAAAAAGCGTCTGCTTTTCTTTCAAGAACCTCTGCTCAACTACGTCTGGTGAGCACATCAGTCTCCAATGTTGCTCAATGGGCCCAGCATAGCGTAGCGGTGTGCGTCATTATTGTGGGTGTATACCAGATCATTGAGGGCAACCTGACTCAAGGTGGGTTAATTGCGGCTTATATGCTTTCGTCTCGAGCGATGGCGCCTATTAGTCAAGCCGCCGCTTTGTTGGCGCAGTATCACCAGTCTTCGACAGCATTAGAGTCGCTGAATAACGTGATGGGTAAACAGGTTGAGCGTCACGAAGGCAAAGCCTATGTGGAAAAGCCGAGTGTTTCGGGCAGCATCCGTTTGGATAAGGTCACGTTACGCTACCCTGATGAAGAGCGCGAAGCGCTGCGAGATGTTTCTATTTCTATAAAATCGGGCGAAAAAGTTGCTTTGCTGGGCCGTATTGGTTGCGGTAAGTCTTCTCTCAATAAGCTTTTATTAGGTTTTTACCAACCCACATCGGGCGCGGTGCTCATTGATAACGTCGATATTCGGCAGTTAGACCCTCTCCAGCTGCGTCGTCACATTGGTTATGTACCTCAAGATGTAAGTCTTTTCGCTGGCTCATTGCGCGACAACATTGTGGCAGGCGGCGGAAGTGACCGCATAGATGATGAGGCGCTACTAAGAGCTATCGAAATCGCTGGCTTAGAGTCATTGGTGAATAGCCATCCTAATGGCATTGATCTTCAGGTAGGCGAGCGTGGACAGGCTCTCTCTGGTGGGCAGAAACAGGCAGTCGCCATTGCCAGGGCGATGGTGCAAGACCCTCCTATCCTATTATTGGATGAGCCTACTAGCTCGATGGATAACGCCAGCGAAGAGGCGTTTAAGGCCAATCTCACCAAAGTAGCCGCAGGTAAAACGATACTGGTGGTGACACATCGCACTTCGTTACTCTCCCTTGTGGATCGTATCGTTGTTATGGATGCCGGTAAGGTCGTGGCCGATGGCCCTCGTGATACGGTAGTTGAAGCATTGCGGAAAGGGCAGATTGGGAGGGCGTCGTAATGACTAAGAAACCCTCTTCAACCTCAGAGCAAAAAGGCTTCGAAGCCATAGGGCGTTTCTCGGAAAAAGGTCAAAAACCGTTTCGCCCCTTTATGGATCGCCTGTTCGCACGGCGTGTTACTTCTGCGCACCTCAGTCGTGACTGGGCGAGTGATACTGACTGGGCACGAATGCAGCAAGAGCCTATTCGCGCTCGTCTGTTTCTCTACACGGTGTTGCTGACGATTATTGTATTAGTAACATGGGCATATTTTGCACCAATTGATGAAGTTACCCGTGGCTCTGGACGCGTGATACCTGCTAGCCAGTTACAGCGTATTCAGTCGTTTGATGGTGGCGTGGTCGAGCAGATCAGGGTAAGAGAGGGGCAGGTGGTCAGTGCAGGCGAAGTGCTTATGCAAATTGACCCCACTCGGTTTGTGTCAGACTTTCGTGAAAACCGAGCACAGCGGTTTGCGCTGGAAGCCCGGGCGGAGCGCTTACGCGCGTTAGCAACTAATACAGCGTTTGAGCCTTCCGAGGAGTTACGACAAGAAGTGCCTGGTATTGTTATGCAAGAGCGCGATGTCTACGAAAGCAGACGAGAGGAGCTTAGAGAGCAGGAAACAGTGCTGAATGATCGCATTCGTCAGCGCCGTGAAGAGCTCAGAGAAGCACAGGCACGCAGAGATACTGCACAACGCGAAGCCAATATGGCTGGCCAAGAGCTGAACTTAACTCGGCCGCTACTTGCTTCAGGTGCTGTTTCAGAAGTGGAGGTGCTTCGCCTGCAGCGTGAAGTTTCCAGAGCGACCGGCGAGCGTAATCAAGCAGATGCAGCCGTATCACGCTTAGAGGCCGCTGTAGAGGAAGCCCAAACACAGCTACGAGAGCTAGGGGCAGAGAGAAGGAGCGAGTGGCGCAACGACCTGGCACAAGTCTCAGGTGATCTCAATGCGCTTCAGCAATCGGGTACGGGTTTACAGGATCGTGTGCGACTTACCGAAATTCGTTCGCCCGTGGATGGTGTCGTTCAGCGGCTTCACATCAACACTATCGGTGGTGTTGCCCAACCCGGCCAAGAGGTTGTCGAAATTGTGCCCAGTGATGAGCAGTTGCTGGTAGAGGCGCGCATCGCCCCCCAAGATATTGCGTTCCTGCACCCTGGACAGCCTGCGACTATTAAGCTTACTGCCTACGATTACGCCATTTTTGGTGGATTGCAGGCAGAGCTTGATCACATTAGTGCGGACACTATCACTGATGATGATGGCAATACCTTCTACTTGGTGCGTGTGCGTAGCACGGAAGATGAAAACATCGCCGAGCGGCTTCAGGTTATTCCAGGCATGACGGCACAAGTAGACATTGTGACAGGTAAGCGAACGGTGATGCAGTTCCTGCTTAAGCCTGTTTTAAGAGCATGGCGAGATTCCATGGGGGAGCGTTAATGAAGCATTGGTTTATAACAACAGATGGCAGCCTAAAAGCCCGTTGGATAAAAGCGTTCCCCGAGGCATCTATCTTGACACCTCAAACGCTGAGTGATCATCTTCAGCCCAACGATGTAGTTTGGCTGCTAACGACGGTTGAGGATTGGCATGTTCTTATCAATGCAGTTACGACAAAGGGAGCCATCGCAGTAGTGATGAGCTATGCCCCTGGTGAGCGAGAAGCCTTGCAAGCACTTGACCTTGGTGCGAGAGGTTATGTGCATACGTTTGCGGCGCCTGATGTGCTTAACCAAGTGGCTCTTGTCGTGACCAATCAAGGGGTTTGGGTGGGCCAAGAACTGCTTGCAAAAGTGATGGGTGGAACATTTAAGGCACTGCAAAACCGCTTAGGCGGGGAAGAGGATCAGTACAGTGAATGTTTGAACGTGCTTACTGAGCGTGAGCGGGGCGTAGCCCTGGCAGTTGCTCGCGGTGCAACTAATAAAGAGGTAGCGCGTCAGTTAGATATTACTGAGCGTACGGTGAAAGCGCATCTAAGCGCTATTTTCAAAAAGCTAACGGTGCGTGACCGGTTACAGCTGATATTAAAGCTGGCGCCTGTTTCTGAACAAACAGCTAATTAATAGCCCTTACTATAAGCTAGTTACTCTAATGAGATAGTTTGTTGATACCTGAAGCGCGCCTCCTCATAAGGCGCGCTTTTTTGTCCATCGGTACAATACTTTTCTGTTGTTTTACCTCCTAGTATCGACATATATGCCGCTATTCAGTCTGGTGCCAATTTACTAGAACAGTGGCTCTACATTTGTGATCGAGGAGTGACACATGGCAGCTGCAACCATTATTGCAATTTCTGGCCAAGCTTGGGCGCGTGATGAAGCAGGTAATATTCGCGAGTTGCGTATTGGTGATGTGCTGCAAGAAGGCGAGGTCTTAATTACCTCTGCCAATGGCCAAGTGCAGCTAGATTTTGCCGACGGCAGCGGCGCCAGTGTCGTCGAAGGTGGTCAGGAAGTTGCCGTCACTCCTGAGTTAGACAGTGATCTCATCGTAGCGACAGAAGACGCCAGTGCGATGGATGATGACCTTGAGGCACTTTTGTCAGCATTAGATGATGACGGTGACCTACTCGAGTTACTTGATGCCACTGCAGCAGGTGCTGGCGCCGGTGGTGGCGGCGGTGGCGGGAGTAGCTTCGTGCGCGTTGCGCGAGTCGCGGAAGAAACCGACCCGTTGGCCTTTAGCACTGATGGAGGCCTAGAAGGTGCGGAGTTCGTTGAGTTTGATGGCGGAGCCGTCGCTGCCGCCACTGATGATGCAGACACTGTCGTTGTTGATACTACACCTCCCACGCTTACTGTCGACGCCCCCAGCGGCAACGACAATACGCCGATAATTACTGGCACTTCCAATGAAGTTGGCGGCACGGTCACAGTCATCGTCACCGATGCTGCAGGCAATACCCAAGAACTAGAGTCAGTAGTGGGGTCTGACGGCACATGGAGTGTTGAAGTAACCACGCCGCTAGCCGAAGGCGACTACACCGTAGATGCCAGTATTACGGATGCGGCTGGAAACGAAGCAACCGCTTTTGATAATGGCGCTATCGACACCGTCGCCCCCGGCGATGGCACTGGCGAGAACAACAACATCGCCTTCGACGCCGCCGATGGCCTGATCAACGACGGTGAAAAAGACAACGTCACCTTCAGTGGCCGCGTTGAAACCAACGGCACGATCAACAGCATCGTGATCACC
>NZ_AHBC01000020.1:0-2076 GCF_000236625.2 Halomonas sp. GFAJ-1 | reverse complement strand
TCAAGAGATTACACATGAAGATGAATGGTGTGCAGAAGCATACATTGAAACTGACTATGAAAATGTCCATGAATTGGATTTTGAGGAAACAATAAAAAGCTATCTCGAATTCAAACACCCTGAAGAGGAGCCAGAAACCAAAAAGGTGAAAACTTCAGATTGGAAGGAGTTTACGTACGATGAATTATTTGAGATTAAACGCGGCTTAAGGGTTGTAAATAGAGATCTAGAGTCAGGCGAAACGCCGTTAATTCGCTGCATTAAGGACAATAACGGAGTAGTTGATTATGTAAATCTACAACCTTTATTTGAAGGTAATAAGATTTCTGTAAATTATAATGGCAGCGTTGGTGAAGCTTTTTATCAACCAGAGCCTTTCTTTCCAACTGATGACGTTTTGGTCTTAAGTCCGCGGGAAGAAATGTTCGAGTATTTTAATGAAAAAATTGGCCTATACCTATGCACGGTAATTAAACTCGAGAGATTTAGATTTCATTATAGCAGAAAGTGGAATATGGAACGAATGAGAAAAACTGTAATGAAACTTCCCTCAAAGAATGGTGATTTAGACTTACAGAAGATCGAAGACCTTATGAGTGGGTTTCGTTTCGGAGATCAACTAGAGAATGCCTAACAAGGCGCTGCACCCGGATAAATTTTCCGCTGCGCTCCAAATTTACCGGTGAGCGCGGCGTTAAATCAGTAGTGGTACCGGAGCTGGGCCAGGAGTAATGCGTCATCCGTAACCTTGTAGACCATGCGGTGCTCGTCGTTAATTCGGCGAGACCAGTAGCCAGCGAAACTGTGTTTGAGGGGTTCCGGTTTGCCGATGCCTTCGAACGGTTCTCGTTTCGTTTCCTTGATTAGTTTATTGATTCGATTCATGATCTTTTTGTCGGTTTTTTGCCAGTATAGATAATCTTCCCAGGCGTTTTCGGAGAAGATGAGCTTCATTCAAGAAGTTCCCGTTCTTGGCCGCCGCCTTGCTCCAACTCGGTAACGGATTCCAACAAACGACGGGCGTTCTTTGGTGCGCGCAGGAGATATGAAGTCTCTTGCAACGCTTCATAATCGTCAAGGGAGATCATTACCACGGACTGCGACTTGCTCCGGGTGATGATCACTGGAGAATGGTCTTCACAGACCTGCTCCATAGTTTTTGCTAGATTGGTTCTAGCGGCTGTGTAGCTGATGGCATCCATAACGGATCTCCTGTACAAGATAATGATCATGTACAGAATACCGTACTTTGAAAGATTTAACAATCGGCTGCACAGCAACCGATTTTTCCGCCGCTCTGCGGCTTCAAACCGGCGCGTGAGCCGGGTGTTAGCAAAAAGGGAGGAAATGAGAAGGATGGTCGCGACCAAAGAGCAATATCAAAATGCACTTCTCAAAATCCGTGATAAAGGGAAATTGCGCAACACGAAATACCTGGAAATGCTTCGTGCTCAGTACGCTAGCCCAAACCACACTATTACGGCCACAAAAATTGCAGAGGCCGTCGGTTATGAGAACTACAACGCAGCCAATTTGCAGTACGGGACGCTTGGGCATGAAATTGCGGACATACTCGGTTATGTGCCACCCAAAAGAGACAATGGTGAACCAATGTGGTTCTGGACGCTTTCATTCGGCAATGATGCATCGGATAAAACATTGGATGGGCACTACGAATTCGTTATGCGCCCCCAACTGGTAGCAGCGCTTGAAGGCATGAGGTGGGTCAAGTAATTGCTAACAAGGCCATCAAGCATCGCCGCCCGCGGGGGGGGGCTGGACCTCAAAAACCTGGCGGTTTTTTCGGCCGCTTATGGCTGGCGTTATGTGTGTTTAGCGGCAGGTTAAAAATAAGAGGTGAAGTTTGACTAATTACGAAAGAAAGAGCTTGCTGGAGGCTTACTCAGAGTATGTAAACGGACGGTTTAGTGAGCTAACTGGGTTCGTCGTTTTAGTGGTTGGTTTTTGCTTGGGTACTCTATCAGCGGAAAAGATACAKMCATTTTATAATCTAATCATAATGGTAGTCGTGTTCAGCACCTTCCTTTTCTTAATGTTAAAGGAAAGGAATGCACC